>NZ_JAHRFA010000125.1:0-14932 GCF_020883045.1 Microcoleus sp. CAWBG58
AAAAAGCATTTCCCAACGCTTTTGCTGAGGGAATACAGGGCGTAGTAGTACGTCCAGTAAGGGTCACACCTTACAAAATGGTTGTCCGAGGCAAGTGTAATATTTGCCTAGAAAACCTGTAACTATCTGACTCAAAAATAATTGACTGCACAGCCCGTATTTTCCCCAAATAAAAAGCCCTCAACTTTGTGAGGGCTTTGCGATGCCAAGACGGAGATTTGAACTCCGGACACGTGGATTTTCAGTCCACTGCTCTACCAACTGAGCTATCTCGGCTTGTTTTTTCGCGCTTAACTACCTTAGCAGACACATACGGAATTTAGCAAGCACTTTTTCAAAATAATTTTTAGAGCGCCCGGAACCGCCCACCTGTAAGCTAAAAGCTGCACGCCTAAAATCCAAAAATCGCAATGGCACAGCAACATCGGGACAGCGGGGGCAACAGTCTGCCACTCTTGGGCATAATTTGGCTGCTGGCGGCAATTAGCGATCGCCTCTGGTTTGCCTGCGATCGATCTGTACCCGCCTGGGATCAAGCAGAATACCTCACTAGCACGCTGAATTACTTACAGGCGTTGCAGCATCCTCAGTGGTTTTCCGGCGACTGGTGGACAAGTTTCTGGCTGCTTTCGACGAAGATTCCGCCCTTGGTGTACATCTTAACGGTGCCGTTTCTGCATATTTTTGGTACTGGGGGCGATCGGGCAACCCTCGTTCATTTATTATTTATTGCTATTCTGCTCGCCTCAGTCTACAATTTGGGCACCAAATTATTTAACAGGCAAGTTGGTTTGTGGGCTGCTGCTATTTGTGTTTTGTTACCGGGACTTTATCGCTTCCGCTTGCAATTTTTACTAGATTTTCCCCTAACTGCTGCGATTACTTTTTGTTTCTATTGTCTGACAATGTGGAAACAACAAGAAAATGTGGCAGCGGATTTTGTAGTGTATATAACGGAGAGAAAAAATCAGGAAAATCGTAAAGCATTTTACCTGAATCGATTATCTTTCTTTTGGGCGATCGCCTTTGGGATTTCTCTCGGCTTATCAATATTAGTTAAACACACTACAGTATTATTTTTGTTTGCACCGATTCTGTGGTTGGCAGTTGGTGCAGTACGACAAAAAGCTTGGGGAAGATTAGCTCAATTAGCTGGTGCTTTGTTGCTGTCTGCTGCCGTGTTTGGCCCGTGGGCAAAAACTAATTGGCTGTTAATTTTGACCGGGGGAAAACGGGCAACGTTCGATTCTGCGATCGCCGAAGGAGATCCGGGCTTAAATACGATCGGTGCTTGGATTTACTATATTCAGCACTTACCAGAACACGTTTCCTGGCCTCTGTTACTGATTCCCTTAGTCGGATTTATACTCTATTATTGGCGCAATCGAGCGGACTATCAATCAAGATTGTATCTTAACTCTTGTCGGTGGCTGGCGGTATTTTGGATAGGAGCTTATTTAATTAATTCCCTAAATATCAACAAAGATGACCGATATGTGATACCTTATTTACCAATTTTAGCAATATTTTTAGCCTACTGTTTAACCCTGTGGCCGCAGCGTTGGGGAAAGCAAATTCGTTGGGGAACCATTGGCTTGGGAATCATAACGATGCTGTTCCATATCTGGCCGCTGGGAGGTGGTTTGGGACATAACTCCGTTCAAATTGTTAGTCCTGGCAATTCTAGCTATCCTTACTTAGGTAAAGAGTGGCCGCACCAAGAAGTAATTGCCGAAATTATTGATACCGAACCTTATTTGCAATCGACTTTGGGCGTGTTGCCTTCCACACCGGAAATTAACCAGCACAATTTGAATTATTACGGTGCTTTGGCGAATTTTCAGGTTTACGGGCGACAGGTGGGAACCAATTTAAAAGAAGTGCCGCAAGATGTGCGATCGCTTTCTTGGTTTGTTACCAAAACTGGCCCGCAAGGTTCGATTCGGGAACGGATTAAAAAAGCTCAAAATGCAGCGGTGGCGGCGATTGAAACTGGTGGTAAGTTTAAGTTGCAAAAAAGTTGGGTTTTGCCTGACAATACTAATTTAAATCTTTACCGCAAGCAGTTGCATCCGGTGGAAGTACAGCCGTTGCCGGAAGCGCGATCGCAAGTACAATTAGAGCAAGTAACTGTTTTGGCAAAACCGGTTCCCGGTGTGGCGTTGCCGGTGACTTATATTTGGTCTGGGCCTTGGCAGCAGTTGCAGTCTGGTTTAGTCTTGTTAACGTGGCAAAATCAGCAGTCTGGTGATATTCGATCGGGACAGACTGTGAGAATTTTACACGATCGCGCGATCGGGCAGGCAACTTTGCATCCGGGAATGCTCGAAGCCGATCAATTTGCTGTGGGGTTTCGAGTAGTCGATCGCACGGCGATGCTAACTCCTGCTAATATTGCACCGGGAAGCTACAATCTGCAAGCAACGTATCTCAATCGCCAAACCGGGGAAACTTATCCCATCAACGTGCCGCAGGTAACGCTTAAAATCGACGCTCAGCCCGAGGTTATTGCTTCCCAGACTCGCACGGACAACAAAGATCGGAAAAAGTTGAAAATCGTCGAGCAAGTCCCAGAAAATGAAGATACGCCCGAGTTAGATTTGGTAACTCAATTGCGGGCGATGGCGGTTAATTTACCCAAAGGATTGCCCGGTTTGGAACCAGTATTCGAGCAGATTGGACGCATCAATCAGTACGATCCAACTCAAGATTATACCGTGCAAGCGGAACAAGCCTTAGCATATCGGCTGAAGCAGGAACCAAACAATCTAGAATTCGCCTATGCTTTGGCATTTTCTAGAGTATTGCAGCAGAATGTCGAAAGTGCGATCGCAGCTTTAGAAAAAGTTACGCAACTCGACTCTCAAAACCCCTATGCTTACGCTTATCTCGCCTTCGTCCAGATTTACGGCTGGCATCCCAAAGCTGCCGAAACAGCCTTAAAACCCGCCCTCGCCCTCAATCCCAACCTACCGGAAATTAGAATTTTAAATGGTTTAGCCGCTTTAATGCAAGGCAACGTCATTCAAGCATGGCAAGATTTGCAATTCTTGAAAAAATTGAATATTTAGCAATTAATAGCTGGTAAAAGTATAGTCATCTATGACATGACTTAGGAGGCACCCGGCCCCTCCCCTTTCGCTTTCACTTCGAGCGGATTAACCCGCCTCGGCTGAGCTACGCCCACGACCTATCCCATCGCTAAAAGCATTTGGGATTGCTTTTCTCAAAATATTATAAGACCCATTAACATCGGCATTAATCAATCGACCGCACGATGTTTTGTACAATCCTCTGTTAATTCGCGAACCGCTAAATGTGACATCCTGGGTTCCAATATTCCCGTAGACAGGAATTGGATCTAAACCCAGAAAATTAGATTTGGAAGTATAGGATTCTTCTTGCTCTATTACCTCGATTCCGACCAACTCAGCTTTATATTTCAACATTTCAATTAGTCGAGCATGAGGAATGCTGACAAAGTTTTGATTGGTTTTCTTTCCTAAATTTATCTCATTTTTCCATTGTAGGTTTTTGCCAATTACTAGCGTCCCTATCTTTTGTGATGCCAGCAGATTGATTATCTGCCGACTCGTATGATGCAAGTAATTATCGACTTTTTGATTCCGACAACGAGTTAGGCGCCCAAGGCGTGATGAGGAGAAGCGGTTTCCTTTTAATTGAGATTGTAGTTGTGCCTTACGTTTGTTGTAGAATTGATTAATTGATTTTAGTGGTCGCCCGTTAATCAGTAATGGGACAAATCCCGGCTGATTTGATGTTAGCGCTACTAAGTTATTCAATCCTAAATCGATACTAGCTACTAATTCTTTTTGGTTGGCGACGGTGGACTCCGGCTGGGTACAGGCATTGTAAATTACCTCAATTACATAGCAATCACATTTGGGAACTAATCTAATTTGACAAATTTGCTCTGGCTTTACCTGGGTTTTAATTAAAATATTAGTACCGGAAAGCTTGATTATTCCTTTTCTTAGTTGCTTGCTACTAATTGCTTGAATTGTATAGACGAGAATATTCCGACCTTTGACTTTATCTTTATACTTCGGTAATTTCGGGCGACCGCTGAATCTAGTGGAGTCAATTTTGTAAGCTTTGACTGCTTCAAAAAAAGACTTCCAATTCTTGTCTAATATCATTAATATTTGTTGACTTACCTTGGCTGGTAATTCTTTGTATGCTTGATGAGATTTCATCAAACGATTCATTTCGTTGTAATTGATATAACCCCATCCGTAGACAAAACTTTGACGAATAATGTAGTTAGCAGCATTATACAAATTTTTGGATTTAAAGGCTAATCCGTCAATTTCAATAAAACGGTGCTCGGTGGATTTAATGATGTGTCTCTCTGCTAGTTGCATTCAGACTCTCCTTTTTTAAAAGATCGCAATAATTCTCGCTTGTTGACTTTCTGACTATATGATACTACCATTGCTTACTATTGCTTGCAAACTTAATGAAGTTTTATAATACCAATTTTCAACGAAATAACAGTATTCTTGTCCCCCCCCTTAGCAAGGGGGGGTTAGGGGGGGTCGAAAAGTGTTGCACAATTTTAGATAAATCGTATAAGATTAATAGACAAGATTTGCATAAGTCTTCGAGCGCTCCAGAAACCGCAGATGTCAGACAGATGCAACACAGATTAACGCAGATAATTTCAGGGTGTTTTCCGATTTTTGCAATTCAAGTCTAATACTCAATACCAGCTTGAGCTTTAATACCTTGTTCCCGAAATGGATGCTTAACCAAAGTCATTTCCGTCACCAAGTCGGCGCGTTCAATTAATTCCGGTGGCGCGCCCCTGCCGGTGAGAATTACATGAGAGTCTTTGGGTTTTTGTTCTAAAGCTGCGAGCACTTGTTCGACTTGCAAATAACCCAACTTTAATGCTATATTGACTTCATCTAGCAAAACCAACCTAAACTCAGGATTGCAGATAAAAGTTACAGCTTTATCCCAGGCTTTTTGAGCAGTAGCAATATCTCGATCGCGATCCTGCGTATCCCAAGTAAAGCCTTCACCCATCGCATGAAATTCTAGCTGATTTTCCCAGAGTTCAAAAACCGCTTTCTCTGCCGGTTCCCAAGCTCCTTTAATAAATTGTACTATAGCGACGCGGTAGCCGTGACCGAGCGATCGCAAAACCATGCCTAAAGCAGCCGTAGTTTTGCCTTTACCGTTACCCGTATTCACAATTATCAAACCTTTATCTTCAGCCGCATTAGCAATTCGCTGCGCCTGAACTTCTTGTCGGCGCTGCATTTTCTGTTTGTGCTGTTCCGCAGTTAAGCCCGTCGTAGTTGTTTCTGTATCTGTTTCCATGATATCTATTTTATTTTAACCGCAGATGAACGCAAATAAACGCTGATAAATGTAGGCTATCTAGTTACCGTAAAGAATTGGTTTAAAGCCTCTCCTTTGGGCGTAGAAATTAAAATCAGTCTATTCATTACTTCAATCCTCTTCCTTCTAGGTAGAGGTAGCTCTCCCATGGTCAACTGTCAACTGTCAACTGTCAACTGTCAACTGTTGAACTCCATACTGCTTGCAAGTTTAGCACGAAACCGAGTAAAATATCTTCTCCCGAAAGTTCTGCGGGACATTCCAAAATTTCTTTTTCTTGTCCTTGGCGGTAGATTTCAACTCGGCGCGTTTTGCGGTTGATTAACCAGCCGAGTCTTACTTGGTTGTCCATGTATTCTTGCATTTTATCTTGAGCATCTTTTAAACTGTCTGTCGGCGACATTAACTCTAAGACAAAATCTGAGGCAATCGGAGGAAACTTTTGTTTTTCTTCGGGAGTGAGTGCATCCCATCTTTCTTGTTTAATCCAAGAAACATCGGGAGAACGATTTGCACCGCTGGGGAGTTTGAAACAAGTTGAAGAATCGAAACAAACTCCTAGTTTAGTTCGTCTGTTCCAAATTACAAAGTCAGCATTAATCTCTGCATTACTGTTTCCGGTTTCTCCTCCTGTGGGTGACATGACGGTTATTTCTCCTTGGGCGTTGCGTTCAAATTTGACCTCGGGGTTTTGGCGACACAGTTGATAAAATTGGTCGTCAGTGATTTGGGCGATCGCATTAAAGTTAATGGTAACTGCTAGCATGATATTTTAGAGGCTGCACTTGGACTATTGTAACCGCAGGTGAGTGGCGAGCGATGCAGGTTATTTCAACAGTTGACAGTTGACAGTTGACAGTTGACAGTTTAACAGCAAACTCTACCATTAAGTCATAGGATTGGATTAATGAATAGTCTGATTTTAATTTCTCCCTCAAAGTTAGAGGCTCTCAATCAACTCTTTCTGGTAAATCGAAAACCGGAGAATGCTATTTTTGAAGCGGGAAGATTTTGCGAGATATTTGTGTTGGCATTATATCACAAAGTTACAATAACGCGTTTATCTTGTTATGAAAACTTTTTCCAGGAAAGATTTGCAGACATACCAATAATAAAAGGCAATGTTGATTTCGCTCAACAATTTAGGAACTCCTTCTAATAAACTAGCTAAGATCTTGCCTTCTAACTTCAGCGCATCCATACCGATCGCAAAAAACAACAATCCCAATCCAGCCAACAAGATTTTGTAGGGAGTAGACTGTAATTCTCGCCGAAAAAACCATCCGTAGGAGAACACAAATATAGCGTACAACAAACTCACTCCTAACTTAGGAATTCCCAAGGCGCTAATATATAGATGAATTCTGTAAATTTCATTGAGCAGAAAAGCGCCTGTCAACAAAGCAGAGAACAGAATAAATCGAGTTTCCGTAGGACGTAGTTGCATAGTTTTAGCCAATCCATAGCTAAAGCTACAAACAATGACTGGCACAACACACAACACTTGAAAGGTGCGAGTTAACAAGGCGACATTGGGATTGGGGGAGAAAAAAGGGTGAAAGAATAAATCGCTGACTTGCAAGCCTGAAAGTTGAGTCAAGACAACCAGAAATCCCACCAGCAATAGAGACAAACAATTGAGTCGCAAAGCTGAGCGAAAAATAGTCATAAGCGAAGCACGACAAAAGGACGGTTTACCGCAGACGAATCAAAAAATACATTTCCACTATAGCTGCTGATTTGCTAAACTAATAAAAGTCTTGTTAAACTGGGTGACACTGATGCTGTCCGTAAAAGAAGCAGAATCTATCGTTCTAAATTTGGCGCAATCCCTCGACAGTCAGCGGGATGTAGAAATTGTAGACTTGTTGGCAGCATCGGGGCGGATTTTGGCTGCACCCGTCACTGGTTCCCTCGATTTTCCTTATTGGGATAATTCGGCAATGGATGGCTATGCCGTGCGGTTTGTTGATGTGGAAAATTGCAGCGCCGAAAAACCGGCGGTACTCGAAGTAGTCGAGGAGATTCCAGCCGGATATCCGCCTCAAACTACGCTACAATCGGGCCAAGCAGCCCGAATTTTTACGGGCGCGATGATGCCGGATGGTGCTGATACAGTCGTTATGCAGGAAGAAACGAGGCGTGAGGGCGATCGCATTTCGATCTTAGTTTCTCCTGAAAAGCCGCAAGCATTTATCAGGCACAAAGGCGCTTTTTATCAAGCAGGAACAACTTTACTAACTCCGGGTACAGTTATCAAAGCCCCAGAAATGGCGGTATTAGCAACTGCACAGTGCATTCAAGTTCCAGTTTATCGGCGTTTGCGCGTGGCTATTTTTTCTACGGGTGACGAATTGGTGTCGCCCGAGAAAACTTTGACTTACGGTAAACTGGTAGATTCAAATCAATATGCCTTGACAGTGTTGTTGACTCAAATGGGATTTGAGCCGATTCGATTGGGAATTATTCCCGATAATAAAGATGCGCTAACCAAGGCAATCTCTCAGGCTGTTTCTATCGCAGATGTGGTGATTTCTACGGGCGGCGTTTCGGTAGGAGATTACGATTATATTGAGCAAATATTGGCGGAATTGCAAGGCAAAGTTCACATTAGTTCGGTGGCGATTAAGCCGGGTAAACCTTTGACTGTTGCTGCATTTAAACGAAATGAAGAAAAATCCGATTTGCCGATTGCGAGTTCGGATTGTCTTTATTTTGGTTTGCCGGGAAATCCAGTTTCAGCTTTAGTATGCTGTTGGCGGTTTGTGGTGCCTGCTTTGCGAAAGATGGCTGGGCTGGACGCGGATGCTTGGGGCCCGGAGTTTGTGCGGGCTCGATGTGATGTTGAATTGCGATCGCACGGCAAGCGCGAAACTTATGTTTGGGGTAAACTACATTTAGTTGCCGGATTCTGGGAATTTGAACCTGCAAGCGGCAGCCAAAATTCAGCAAATTTAATTAACCTCGCAAATACGACTGGTTTAGCAGTTTTGCCCCCATCGGAAACCTGGATTTGGCCAGGTGAATTTGTAGAAGTTTTAAAAGTTAGTTGACAGTTGACAGTTGACAGTTGACAGTTGACAGTTGACAGTTGTCATGGGTGATTGGTAATTGGTAATTGGTAATTGGTAATTAATTTTCCCTCTTCCCTCTTCCCTCTTCCCTCTTCCTGAAATCCGTTACATCCGTTACATCCGTTACATCCGTTACACAATCCGTTGCCGAACTTCCCTCTTCCTGAAATCCGTTACATCCGTTACATCCGTTACACAATCCGTTGCCGAACTTCCTTCTTCCTTCTTCCTATGAAAATTCTAATTGTTGAAGACGATCCGATGATGCAACTGGGATTAGAGCAAGTTTTAGCCGATTCCCCAGAAATAGAAATAGTAGGACAAGCAGAAGATGGATATTTAGGCGTAGCAGCCGCACTGAAACTCAAACCAGATATTATTGTAATGGATATCGGGTTGCCACGACTGGACGGCATAGCAGCGACGCAGCAAATTAAAGCACAACTGCCGGAAGTTAGAGTGGTAATGTTAACTTCTCATACCGCTGAAACTGAAATTATTGCTGCCCTTTCAAGCGGTGCTGATGCTTATTGTATTAAAGGTGCTTCCGTAGACAGGCTGTTAGCAGCGATTGCAGCGGCAGCAGAGGGGGCTACTTACCTCGATCCTCAAATTGCTCGGACTGTCATCGATCACCTCAAACCGCCTACACCAGCCTCTACAACTACTTTTGGCCAATTGTCACAGCGGGAATTAGAGGTGTTAAAGTTAATGGTGGAAGGCAACAGCAATCCGGAGATAGCGGCGGCACTTTATTTGAGTCCAAATACTATTAAAACTCATGTTCGCGGTATTATGAATAAGTTGGCTGTGGACGATCGCGTGCAAGCAGCGGTTGTCGCACTGAGAAGTGGGTTGGTGTAAACAGTTGACAGTTGACAGTTGACAGTTGACAGTTGACAGTTGACAGTTTGAGAGTGACCTCTACCCTTAAGTTCGAGTATTGGAGTAATAAATAGTCTGATTTTAATTTCTTCCTCAAAGGGTTCCGACTTTCAACCAATTCTTTCTGGTAGCTGATTTAATAACGGATCTAACTCACATCTAGCACCATTCTCAAGAACAGGCAAGATGCCTGTTCCACAAAAGATGAATTTTCTTGTGGGATGGGCATCCTGCCCGTCCCTGAAATGCTAGTTGAGAATGGTGCAATATCTCAGATGTAACGGATATAAAGAACTTCGGCAACGGATTTAACCGATTCATGTTTGAGGTTCGATGTAAGAAAAATGCCGAATGCCCAATTCCCAATTCCCAATGTCAACTGACTAATTATTAGCAATTTGAGTAATAAAATTTATGAGCGAGTGGATAGAAATCGGTACAATTGTAGCAGCTCAAGGTTTATATGGCGAAGTGCGTGTCTATCCTGATTCGGATTTCCCGGAAAGGTTTATTGAACCGGGTAAGCGGTGGCTTTTGCGCCCTAAGAAAACTGAACCGGAACCGATCGAATTTTTGGGGGGTCGTTACATTCCGGGCAAAGGGTTGTATGCTGTAGAGGTGGAGGGTGTAGAAGACCGCGATGGCGCTGAAGCGCTGCGGGGCTGTAAGTTGTTAATCGAAAAGGGCGATCGACCTTACCTCGAACCTGATGAGTTTTACGTCCAAGATTTGCTTGGCATGGAAGTTTTTAACCAGTTAACCGGGGAAATCTTAGGCAAGGTAAGCGATATTATCCCCGCAGGTAACGACCTTTTAGAGGTAGAAACTAATCTCACAGCGCCGGAAGTTGTCCCCCCAGAAATATCTAAGCCAAAACGCCCGGAAACTCCCGCAGCAAACGCCGATCCCAGAAATACCCGCAAACCACGGAAAATCCGCGTTAAAGAACCTAAGTCAACGAAAATTTTGATTCCGTTTGTGCAAGAGATTGTGCCAATTGTTGATTTGGAAAAAGGCAGAATTGAAATTGTGCCTCCTGCTGGTTTGTTGGAAGACATCTAGATAAGACGGAGGTTTCAACCGCCCATTTTTCTAGAAAATACAGCCAATTTTTATTAAAGCCAAGCCAGAGTTACTATTAGTTATTAACAATCCCCAATTACGAATCATAAGGTTCGTAGTGCGGACTTTAGTCCGCAGCGAGAAAGCGGACTGAAGTCCGCACTACGAACCATGCCCCATTCCCAGTGTTAATCTTTTCCTTTATTGGCCAACCGCACGATTAAGTAACTGATGGAAAGCGCAAAAATTGCTGCCGATAAACCAATCAAGTCGGCTGCGGTTTTTTTTTCTAGGTCAAGAATGATGATTTTTCGAGATACTGCTATCAAAGAAGTTACAATAACTAGCTCTACTTGAATTACGTGCTTTTTCAGATAAGCTGTAATATTTTCCAATATTTCCAGGGCAATTAAAACATTTAAAAATAACCCGAATATGACAAACAATGTATCTTTTAATAAAAAAGTTTCGTGGTCTCTAAACAATTCATTTGCTAAAAAAATCATCAAATCGCAAACGCTGACGATAATTACCAAAATCATCGCCAGTGAGAGAATTTTCGATATTACTACTTCTACATTTTCGGTAAAATGCAGAAAATTTTCATCACTGCTTGACTTAACAATTTGCCTAAATAGTTTTTTCAGCATACCCGTGATTTAGCGATCGTGGATCATTCTGTCATTCTTCGGTACACTTGGCAATCTCGAAACTCTATGATTGCTTGTTTTCCTGGGACAGCCGGACTCTGAGACCGAGCATTCTTTCTGTCGGTCATTATTTTACAGGTTTTCGGGTCAGCTCCGAAATCGATCGCACGCAGTCCATTTCCCGATTCAGAAATTTTACCAATAAAAAAACCTCAAACTCTAGCTTATCAAGAGTTTGAGGACTTTCAGACGCGGTACGATCGCACAATCAACTACTTATTCTCAACAGATAAGGATTGTTGACTGTATTTTCGCCCTGTCGAACACACGGTCAAGCTAAAAATTTAGCTTGGGTGGTTTAGTAGCGGCGAGAAGAGCGGTCGTTGTTGCCCCAGTTGCCGCTGTTGGAAGAACCGCGCTCTTCGCGGGGTTTTGCCTTGTTGACTTTGAGGTCGCGACCCATCCACTCAGCACCGTCAAGAGCCTCAATGGCTGCTGCTTCTTCTGCTTCAGTAGACATTTCTACGAAAGCAAAGCCGCGCATCCGACCTGTTTCGCGGTCAGCAGGCAATTGAACGCGCTTTACTGTGCCGTACTCTCCAAAAGTTTGGTTGAGGTGCTCCTGCGTTACTTCGTAGGATAAATTGCCGACATAGATTGACATTGAACATTCTCCAGAATCGAGGTTGTAGAGATTTAAATCCGGAGGAACGCCGATCGAACGAACTGTACTGCCGAAAATAAAGCCTTATAAAAATAGCATAGCACCTATAGGTGCAAACTGCAATTTTTCCGATCCGCTCGATCGACAAAAAATCAGGAATCAGGAATCAGGAATCAGGAATCAGGAACAAGGAATCAGGAAAAACCCCGAATAAAGCAGGAAAAACTAGAAAAAATAAATTTAATTTTCTTGATTCGCGAACTCTGCGGGAGAACGCAGCTTGTCGGGTGCTTCAACAGTTGACAGTTGACTGTTGACCGCTTGACAGTTTGATAGCGACCTCTACCTGGAAGTCCGAGGATTGGAGTAATGAATAGTCTGATTTTAATTTCTCCCTCAAAGACTTGGGGCTTTCAACCAATTCTTTCTGGTAATAACTCAAAATTACTCGATAACCTTTCCCAAAAACAGGTACAAGCCTCGGACTTAAGTCGTGGAGATCCCAAAATTTGAGACCCTTCGACAAGCGAACGGCCAACGCCAAAGTTCCAACTCCCAGATTGCATCTGTGGAGTAAATCGAAAAATGGAAAATCGAAAAATAGAAAATCGACTGACAAAGGTCTTGATTGCTGTAGAGTACCCTGCGATTGTGCCTCAGCCATAGCTAAGAAACTGGGTTTATTGACAATAAAACTAGAATTTTATTTGAGTCTGTGGCAAGAAACCAAGGTAAAGTTGGACGGCAACTCAAGAATTGACCGTGACGGTGGATTTTGCCCAATTAAACTCCCCAACTTCTGCGGCCACTTCTGCCCCAATCAGCACTAACTGCACCGCACAAGCTTTTAACTCGGGCTGTTTGGAATCTGGACAACTTGCAGCATGAGTCATGGCATTGGCTTCAGCACTTTCTGCCCACAGAGAACCCCAGTGCATCGGTACAAATAGCGTACCAGGGGCGATCGCCTTGGTGACTTTTGCGGGAAACTGAGCCTTACCGCGGCGCGATCGAACTTCTAGCAAATCCCCCTCCTTAATCTGCAATTTAGCAGCATCGCGCGGGTGAATTTCCAAAAACGGATCTGGGTGCAATTTATTAATTTTCTCTGTTCTCCCCGTGCGCGTCATCGTATGCCAGTGTCCGTAAAGTCTTCCCGTTGTCAACACAAACGGATAGTCGGGATCTGGTGGTTCTGCTAGTCCCCGGGAGTGATAGGCCGAAAATCTCGCCCGCGCGTCAGGAGTGTGAAAACGCCTGTCAGTATACAGCCGTTTAGCTTCAGTCGCTGGATGGGGAGGCTGATTTTCGGGACAGGGCCACTGTTGGGGGCCTTGAAGGCGCAAATATTCATGGCTGAGGCCTGTTACGTCGCAGGGACGATCGCGTGTCAACTGCACGTATTCTTTGTATACGTCAGCGCTGCTGTCGAAAGCAAAGTGTTCGGCAAAACCCAACCTGCGGCCGACTTCTGCAAAAATCTTCCAGTCGTCGCGCGCTTCGCCGGATGGCGGATCGAAACCGGGACAAAACGTCACGCGGCGTTCGGAATTCGTCATCACTCCGGTTTTTTCGCTCCACTGGGTTGCCGGCAGCAGGATGTGAGCGTAGGCTGAGGTTTCGGTGGGATAGTATGCTTCTTGATAAATCGTCAAGGGCGATCGCAACAAAGCAGCTTTTGTCCGTTCCAAATCCGGCATACTCACCACTGGATTAGTTGCGGCAATCCACAGCAACTCCACATCACCCGTTTCTAAGCCGGTAATCATCTCCCAAGCATTGCGGCCTGGATTCGGCGAAATGGTTCCGGGTGCGATTCCCCAAAACTCCTCGACTTGGGTTCTGTGTTCGTCATTTTTGACAAAGCGGTAGCCTGGAAGTAAGTGAGAAAGTCCTCCAGCTTCCCGGCCTCCCATCGCGTTTGGCTGGCCTGTGAGGGAAAACGGGCCAGAACCTGGTTTGCCGATTTGACCGGTCATCAAGTGCAAATTAATTAGCGATCGCACCTTTGCCGTGCCTTCGGAGGACTGGTTAATTCCCATCGACCACAGAGACAAAACCCGTTGTGACTGCTCCCAATAGTTGGCAGCAGTTTCTAACTCGCTGACAGTAATGCCGCAGCGCGAGGCTACAAACTCCGGCGTGTAGCTGCTGACAACTTCAGCAAAAGCTGAAAAATTTGCCGTGCATTCTTGAATAAACTCAGGATCTATTGCTTGCCTCCGCAACAGCAAATATGCAATTCCATTGAGCAAATCTATATCCGTACCCGGTTTAATTGCTAAGTGCAAATCTGCTGCTTCAGCAGTCGGAGTCCGCCTCGGATCTACCACAACCATCTTGACATCGGGATGCTTTTTGTGGTACTTTACTAATCGATTGAATACAATTGGATGGCATTCCGCTGTATTGCTGCCGATAATAAAAGCGCAATCTGTTAATTCTAAATCGTCGTAACAGCAAGGCGGCCCGTCCGAACCTAAACTTTGAACGTAACCCGAAACCGCTGAAGACATACACAAACGAGAATTCGCATCAAAATTATTAGTGCCCAGACAACCTTTCATGAGTTTCTGGGCAACATAATAATCTTCTGTAGCGAATTGACCTGAACCGTAAACGCACATAGCGTCCGGGCCGCTGGTGCTGCGAATTGTTTTGATGCGGTTGACAATGGCATCGAGAGCCTCGTCCCAGCTAGCGCGGCGGAACGGTTGGTCGAGAGTCTCTCGCATCATCGGATAAAGTAGCCGATCGCTGCGAATGGACTCTGTTACCGTTGCTCCCTTGATACAAACCATGCCCTGACTCGATGGGTGATTGCGATCGCCCCGCACTTTCCAAGTTTGTTTTTTGTCGGGAACAACTTCTAGACCGCAACCTACACCGCAGTAAGGGCAAAGAGTTTTTATAGTTTCCATCTGGTGATTTTAGATGCTAATTTTTGAAAGCTCATGGATAATTCGTAACTCGTCATTATAGTCGGAACTGAGGACTCCGACAAATAATGTATCAATATTTACTAAATTATCGCAAAAATGCTTTACACAAGCCGAAAATAGTTACAGGTTTTCTAGACAAATATTACAATTGCCTCTGGCAACCATTTTGTAAGGTGTGACCCTTACTGGACGTACTACTACGCCCTGTATTCCCTCAGCAAAAGCGTTGGGAAATGCTTTTTTGACAATGTTAGCGCTGCCATTCACATCCGCATTGATCAGTCT
>NZ_JAHRFA010000126.1:0-14877 GCF_020883045.1 Microcoleus sp. CAWBG58
GTCCCGAACAATTTTTTGGCAATAATAAGGCAACAAATGGAGTCATATTTTAATTGGTATCTCGGTAAAAAATGAGTAAGATTACTCATTGACAACAGTGTTTTTAGCTTAACTTGTGACTAATGAACGCTGCCTGACTTTGGAAATGGTTCGGAAGCTCGATCGAGAGCTTTACCTACAGAAAATTGGTAGAATAAATAGAGATGCTGGATCGCACAAGGTCGAAAAACGATCGCCTGATTCGGCGATTTTGTGAAAAGTTGGGGATTGAGATGCCGTTTTAAGGAATGGGGGAGTGTTTTCAAAGATGGAAACTCAACTATACGAGAAATTCATTCAACAGGTAATTATTTTAGGTCAACAAAAGGAATTTTCATTAACCTCTTCGATCGACAACTATTTAATGATGAATTATCGACTTAAATTAGAACGAATCGATAAACTAAAAGCTTGGCTAGATGGGTTTAGACCCTTCGATTCCACCCTCGTCGCCGAACTCAAAAAGCTCTATGATGTTCGCTTTACTTATAACTCAAATGCCATTGAGGGTAATACTTTAACCCAAAGTGAAACGGAATTAGTTTTAACGAAGGGCATTACTGTGGGGGGCAAAACCCTTGACGAACATTTAGAAGTTATTGGGCATAAGGAGGCGATCGATTATATTGAAAATTTAGCCCAAAGGGCTACGGAGATTAATGAATGGGAAATTAAGCAAATTCACAATCTTATTCTCCGCAAAATTAACCCTGATGAAGCGGGTTGTTATCGCACTCTGGATGTGATGGCGGCAGGAACGAACTATCGTTATCCTCCCCATTATTTACTATCTCAATTAATGGGAGATTTTGCGATCTGGCTGAATTCAGAATCTGCCTTAAATCTCCATCCAGTCGAATATGCGACTATGGCTCATTATCGTTTTGTTTCTATCCATCCTTTTCGCGATGGGAATGGTCGAAGCGCTAGATTATTAATGAATTTACTCTTAATCCGTGCAGGTTATCCGATCGTGGTGATTGACAACCAAATCCGCAATGATTATATTAATGCTTTAGCCTACGTGCAACAAAATCAAGACGATTTAAGCCAGCTTTTTGCATTGATTTTTGATGCTACGATTAGTTCGCTTGTGGAAGTTTTAAGATTATTGGTGACTGCAAGTAGCAGCAGGGGAAAGGGACAGGCTTTTTATCAGGAGATTACTGATTTTCTCGATCGCAGCGGTGGTTTAGGGAATGAGGAATAGGTCACATGGGTGGGATGTTAAACAAAAATGTTCGTAGGCGCAAGCCGGGGCGTAGCCATCGCACCAACGCTATCTCGCAAACGCTGGATCACCTTGGAGATGGTTCGGAAGCTCGATCGAGAGCTTGACCGAAAATTGGTAGAATAAGTGGTGCTAGCCAGGAGTTTGTCGGTGAGAACTTCAGTGTTAGAATTTGCTGTGAAGGTCGGTCGAGATAAGATCGTTTCATGCCTACTCAATTCATGCTAGAAACAACCAGATCCATGGACTATACCGTAATTGACTTGCCCTCAACACAAAGCTGCCCTAAAACTGCTGACGATCTCGTCAGTGAAAATTTTTCCCAAGCCTTCACTGCTTATCAAAATACAATCCAAAAAGATCCTTTGTTGCTAAATGGTGATGCGCTATTGATATTGCGCCATCTACCAGATAACTGCATTGATTTCGTGATGACATCTCCACCCTATTGGGGCAAGCGTGAGTACGAAAATGGCGGAATTGGATTAGAAAACGACTATAGGGATTTTGTCAAGCATTTGGCTGCCGTTTTCTCTGAAATGAAGCGGGTGCTGAAACCTGAAGGTTCTTTCTGGTTAAATCTTGGCGATAGCTACAACGGTAAAGGTTTAATTGGTGTGCCTTGGCGCGTTGCCTTTGAACTTGTAGACAATCAAGGCTGGATTCTGCGTAATAGCGTGATATGGAACAAGTTAAAGGGAGGAATGGATAACAGCAAAGACCGCCTTGGCAATGTTCATGAAAATGTCTTTCACTTTGTAAAACAGCCTAAAGGCTACTACTATAATGCTGATGCTATTCGCTCAAAACCGCGTGAGTCAAAAGTTGTGAATGGTGCGATTGTATCCGCTACTGGCGTGTCAGGTGTTCGTTACAAACGGCAGATTCAACTATCGACTGCTCTCTCAGATACCGAGAAAGCAGCAGCTTTTTTAGCTCTTGAGCAAATGTTGTCCGATATTGGCTCAGGTCGTGCATCTGATTTCAGGATGATTATTCGTGGACAGCAACGCGCCACACACTCAGACAATGAAAAGGTGTCAGGGCGCGCAAAAGAGCTTCGCGACAAAGGCTTTTATTTTCTTAAATACCACCCCAAAGGCAGCAAGCCCAGCGATGTATGGGACGTACTTCCCGAAGATACTCAGCGACGGGAAACTCATTTTGCACCTTATCCTGTCGATCTTTGTATCCTCCCATTACTGGCAACTTGTCCAGAGGGTGGCACGGTGCTTGACCCATTTTGTGGCACTGGAACCACACTTGTTGCTGCGCGAAATCTCGGTCGGAGGTCAGTGGGGATAGACATTTCACGTCGATACTTAGAACTAACTAAAAAAAGATGTGAGTCTCTATCATGAGTAAAGTAGTGGAGTTATTCGGTCAGTCAGTGGCAAAATCTGATGTGAACTGGCAGGAAGTTGTCACTGGACAGCAGTGCGTTTATCTAAATAAAAAATGTTATAAGATTCGCAAGAGCGACCCAGACACTGCGATTGGTTCATGCACTGTCCTTTATGGGCGTGAACTAGAACCCATCATCATCTGCCCGACAAGGCTAATTGAGCGCCGCCAGATCTTCATAGATTGTTTTCATCTATTGACCACCCATGAACCTGGAAATGAGCTGCATATAGTTTCCGAGGTTTCTATCCCTGGTGGTAGCGTCGATTACTTTTTAGTGTCAGCAAAAGACGGCAAGGTAAAAGATTTTGTTGGTATTGAACTTCAGACTCTCGATACAACTGGTACGGTATGGCCTGAGCGACAGAGGTTACTCAAGGAATTAGGCGTTTCTCGCGCTGATAATAGCGAAGATTCAACAAAGTCTTTTGGTATGAACTGGAAGATGACAGCAAAGACAATTTTGGTTCAGATGCACCATAAAATTCACACTTTTGAGCATGTGAACAAGAAATTGGTATTGGTAGTTCAAGACAAATTGTTGAATTACATGAGCCGTGAATTTAAGTTCGACCATCTTCGTAACCCTGCAAGCATCGGTGACTCAATGCACTTCCACTCATATAGGATGGATGTGCAAGCTGACAAGTCATATAAACTCACGATGCAGTCACGATTGAGTACCGATGTGGATGGAATTGGTCTTTGTCTTGGGCTTCAGGCAGAAGCTCGCGTTGAGTTAGAACAGATCATTCAAGCTCTTCAAGCAAAGATATCTGCATCTACTCTTTTTGTTCCGGTTTAGTGCAATGAGCCATTCAGAGATCGCGATCGCAGCATAACAACGCCCATGCACACTGACCGCCGAAAGTTGATCGGTTTATGCCGAGATTATCTGCGGCGGGTGATAGGCAACCCTATCTCGCAAATGCTGCCTCACCTTGGAGATGGTTCGGAAGCTCGATGATCTAGAATTAAGGATTCCGTAGGAGATTCCGATCGAGCCTTATCCTGCACAAAAACTTAGAAATCTGGACACGAAGAAAAAGCCCCCCTAAAAGGACGGGACTTTAGCGCTCCGCTCATTACCAACAAGTATTAAGGCAACTCCACTGAACTGGGTTTAGCAATGTGAGGCAAGCCCCATCCCAATTTTTCCCGCAAAATGTGGAAAAACTCAAAAGATTGTATCCGAACAAAGCGGGCAGGGTAGGGCGATCGCTCCACTTGCACCCAATCCTCTGGCAGAACATAACATCCGCCGTTACCGTCTACCACCATTACCAGGCGGTTGGGACTGGCAGGTAAAATTTTGACCGGTTCGGTGTTGGAAAACACCAAAGCCCGCGAAGCCATTGAATGAGGGCAAATGGGTAGCAATTGCAGCACCGGCACTCCCGGAATAATTACAGGCCCGCCGGCTGACAGCGCGTAGGCTGTCGATCCTGTCGGAGTCGAGATAATTACCCCATCTGCGGCAATATCCACAGAAGCGTGATTCCCGATCGCCACTTCAAAATGACACATACAAGTCAACGGTTCGCGATGCAGCACCATTTCATTGAGACAAAGGGCTTCCCAAAGGCAGTCGTTTTCTCGAAACAGTCGCACGGCCAACATCGATCTTTCTTCTATTTCGTATTCTCCGGCGATCGCCTTTTCCAAAGCTTGCGGGAGCAAGTTTAGGTAAGTTTCTGTTAAAAAGCCCATGTGACCGGTATTGACAGTCAGCAGCGGCACTCCGATGGGAGCAACTTGGCGAAATGCCGACAGCACCGTACCGTCGCCACCCAAAACCACCGCAAACTCCATGTCGCTGTCAAAACCGGGGGGGACAAGTTGGTCGATCGGAGTGTGGCACATGGGGCGATCTGGGCTAGAATAGCCCAAAATTCCCCCGGCACCGGAAACCGCACAGACCTCCCAGCCGCGGGCAGTCAGCTTGTCTTTCAACTCTTCGGCGATGCGACAAGAGACTGGTTTAACGTCGTTGTATATAATCCCAGCTTTCGGCACTTTAAAATGTAAAAGGCATTTTTTGTTTACTCCGTTTTTTAGTCTTAAGCTGCTCGTACTCTATTTCCCTGAGCTTCTTCATAATCAGACTGAAGTATTCTTCCAGATAAGATTCCAAAGTTGTAGTTTCTTTGGGGTCTAATCCGAAGACACTGTAAACGTCATCCATCGGAGCTTTCAAGGGTTTTCCGGCTGCTAAAACTTCTGAAAAAGCCAATCTGTCAGCTACGTTCCAACTCCACTGAAAGAACTTAGCAAATTGACGGGTAGCCTGCAACAAGGCATCTGGCGTGCGGGTGATTTTGGCTTGTTTGCCAGAAAGGCGCTCGCACAACCGCACGATTTCTTCTGCATCCCAAGCGCGATTTCCCACCACCGGAAAGCTTTTTTTCTCGGTTTCAGGAACAGAAAGGGCTCGGACGGCAAACTTCGCTACGTCCTGAGTGTTCATGTAGGCAAGGGCTGACGGCTTGTTGGGCAGCCAGACTCCCTGACCGTCCAAAATCGGCATTGCGTACAGGCTCAGCAGTCCTTGCAAAAAGCCGCAAGGTCTCAATATTGTGTAGTCTAGACCGGATTCTGCTAAGAATAGCTCGGTACAGCGCTTAATTTCCAACAAGGGGACTTGCGGATATTTTTCGGCGTCTAGAAATGAAAAGAATATGTAACGCTTGATGCCTGCTGCTGCTGCTGCTTGGATCAGCGATACTTTTCCGTCCCAGTCTACTCTTTTAATGCTGACAGAATCTGCCGCGCTGGCTGTTGCTGCATCGATGATAGCAGTGACTCCTTCTAGTGCAGGAATCAAACTGTCAGGCTGGCAAAGGTTCCCCGGTACGAGTTCGGCGCCCCATTCTTTCAAAAAGGCCGCTTTTCTGTAATTTCTGACTAAACAACGCACCTGGTAGCCCTCGTCTAGGGCGCGGCGGGCTATTTGACGGCCGAGGGTGCCGGTGGCTCCTACAATCAATAAAGTCATCTAGGGATTAATTTATGAATCTTAAACTTTCTATAAGATAGTATCAGGTTTTCGTTATGTTTTTTATAAAAACTTAACAAAAACCTGAATATTTCTCATTTTCGGCTGGAGAGCCTAAGCAGCACGCTGGCGTTGAGGTGTCATGCAGAAGCTAGAAGGGTTGACCTAGAAGACTTCTGAATGATTGTTACAAAAATTTATTCTTCGCCGCCTTGCAGTTTGAGCAGGAGGAAGCCTCCGCCTATACCCACGAAAATTAGGGAAAAGGACAAAAAGGCTGCATTGAAAATTTCAGGATTCATGATCTATAGACCTAATTGGACGATCGCATTAAGTAAAAATAATAATATAATTTGGGCCAACCAGCTACATGAATGCTAAGATCTCACCGAAAAACGAGCGGATGCCCTGGGCTAAGGACATGGGGAGGTAAGCGGCTGCGAATTCAAGTCTCCTTGAATTATCCATAGTATCTCACAGTGTGATATAATTGGGAGATGGAACAAACATTGACTATAGTTTGCAAACTTCAACCTACTCCCGAACAAGCCATCAAAGTAGATGACTTGTTGAAGGCGTTCGCAGATGCTTGCAACTATGTGAATGAGCAGGTAAAACCAGGAATAACTAGCAAAACTACTATTCAAACCTTGGTTTATCAGGATATTCGCGCTCGGTTTGGTTTGAGCGCCAATCAAGCCGTCAGAGTTTGCGCCAGAGTCGGAGCTAATAGAAAAACCACGAAGTTCAAAGGCGAAACGGTGAAATCGTTTAGTCCAACTTCGGCAGACTATGACGCTCGCATCTTTGACTTCAGGGAGAAGGATCAAACCGTCAGCCTGACACTGTTGGGCAGTCGCGAGCGGATTCGGGTCGTGCTTGCCAACTATCAGGCAGGTAAATTGAAGGGACGTAAGCCCACCTCTGCTCAACTGTGCAAGCACGGTGATGGACGGTTTTATATGCACATCCAAGTAACGGACGATGCGCCAGACCCGATCGAGGGTGACAAGGTAATCGGCGTTGACTTGGGACGTAGAGACATTGCCGTAACCTCTGAGGGTGACAAATGGGACGGAAAACAGACTACAGAAACTAGAGATAAATTTGCCAGAGTCAGAGCGTCTCTCCAGAGCAAAGCTTCCAAAGGCACAAGGTCTACTCGCCGCAGGGCAAGGCAGATTTTGAAACGGCTGTCGGGGCGTGAACGTCGCTATCAGACTTGGCCCAAGCATAACATCAGCAAATTGATTGTCCTGTCTGCACTTCAAGGTAATTCAATGATTGCGATTGAAGACTTGACGGGCATTCGAGAACGCACCAATGAACTGCCTAGAAATAAGACTGAGCGTAGGCGCTTTAACAGTTGGGCATTCTTCCAACTGCGATTATTTCTGAGCTACAAGAGTGTGAAGTATGGCGTGAAGTTGATTGCAGTTAACCGGGCATACACTAGCCAGACTTGCCACAAGTGCTTGCACATCCATCCGGTCAAAGGTAAGTCCTATCGCTCTGGCAAGTCGTTCAAGTGTGGGCATTGCGGCAATCAATGTGATGCGGATGAAAATGCTTCAAAGGTGATTTCAATCGTTGGAGCGGCAGTAAATCCGCTCGGAGGTTCGGTGTTGTCTTGCCACCTTGCAGACTACATCAGGGCTACTGAAAGCCCCCGGCTTAAGGCCGTGGGGTAGTTTACTGCTGAAATTTCTGTATTTTTTGGGGAGAAAACTGCCTTGAGTCTCGATCGGCAATCAAAACTAGCTGTAACTCTGGGAGATCCCGCAGGAATTGGCCCGGAAGTTATTCTCAAGGCTTTGGCAGATCCGGCTGCTGCTTTGATGGTGACGGTTTTCGGATCGAGGATGATTTTGCAACAAACTTACGATCGGTTGCGATCGCTCGATCGGGCTACAACAGCAGCAAATCCCGCAACATTAAACATTATTGATATCGAACCAGACAGCAAGTGGGGTTCCATTATCCCTGGTGTCGGGAATGCGGCTAGTGGGGCAGCTAGCTTTGAGTATATGGAAAAGGCGATCGCCCGTACCCTTGCCGGCGAATTTTGTGCGATCGTCACCGGCCCCATTTCCAAAACTTGCTGGCAGGCCGCAGGTTACAATTATCCCGGACAAACAGAACTTCTAGCAGAAAGGTCGAAATCGCAGCGGTTCGGAATGCTGTTTGCCGCCACATCTCCCCACAGCGGTTGGACGCTGGTAACTTTACTCGCCACCACACATATTCCTCTGCGTCAAGTACCCGAGGCTTTGACTCCAGAGTTGCTGAGTGAAAAACTAGAATTGCTGATCGAGTGTTTGCGCGAAGATTTTGGGCTAGAAAAACCAAAAATAGCGATTTCTGGCTTAAATCCTCACAGCGGCGAAAATGGCAAACTGGGAAATGAAGAGCAAGACTGGATGATACCGTGGTTGAAAGCGCAGCGCGATCGTTTTCCTCAAGTGCAATTAGACGGGCCAATCCCCCCGGATACCATGTGGGTAAAACCGGCTAAAGTTTGGTACGGCTTAGCCAAAGAAGCTCACGACGGTTACTTGGCAATGTACCACGACCAAGGCTTGATTCCAGTCAAATTGATGGCCTTCGACAAAGCAGTCAACACTACAATTGGCTTACCCTTTGTCCGTACATCTCCAGATCACGGCACAGCTTTTGATATTGTAGGTCAAGGAATTGCCGATGCCTCCAGCATGAAAGCAGCGTTGCAGTTGGCAGCCCAGTTGGCTAGTCGCAGAGCACCAGTTAAAATAGGGCGATAGCCTTAATTAAGTCTGACACTGTGCAAAATTGTGTCATAAAAATTAATACGGGATGCGAGAAACAAGCGAGTCTTTAGACCTTCCTAGGGAAGCGGCACGAGGGACTTTAGTCCCTGTCTCTTTTCTTTCCTTCTTTCTTTCTTTCTAAAGATTTTATTGAGCGAGCTTGAGATATCTAGTATAATAGCTAAAAGTAGACAAATCAACCAATATTCAGGAAAACAGAGGTGACTCAAACCCAAAAAATAATGGAAGTTCAGCAAGTATTGCTGTCTCCTAACAAAGAAATTAAAGCATTGTTGGAGTATCTCTGCCAACAATCAGGTAAACTTTACAATAGTGGTGTTTATTTGGCTCGTCAAACTTTTTTTAAGACCGGAAAACTGTTGACGGGAAAATTCGACTTATCTTTTGAATCGTCAGTTGCCAAATCAACGATCGCTAAGTCGTTGCCATCAACACCAATGCAGCAAACATTGATGTCAGTCACGGAAGCCTTCAAATCTTTTAAAGAATTAAGAGATTTGTACATCAAAGGTCAACTGCATTTCCAGCCCAAGCCACCGGGATACCTGAAAGGTTCTAAATTGTTCAAAGTAGCTTATCCTAATTCTGGAGGTTTGAGACCGAAACTTATTGACAATCAGTTAAGATTTTCCTTGGGTTTAACAGTGAGGCGATGGTTTGGAGTTTCTGAATTCTTTCTACCTATGCCGTCAAATCTTGATTTTTCCAAGGTAAAAGAGTTTACGATTCTCCCTAAAAATGGCGCTTTTTATCTGGAAATGTCCTACGAGGTTGAAAAAAAACAACATAATCTAGACATTAGTCAAGCGTTATCAATTGACTTGGAAACTGCTGATAATTTAGCAGCTTGTGTTGATACATTAGGAAATTCCTTCTTGATTGATGCTCGTGCTATGAAAGCGATGAATCAATTATGGAACAAAAAAGTAGCAACCAGAAAAGAAGGAAAGCCAGAAGGTTATTGGGATAGTTGGTTAGACGGTGTTACCCGAAAACGTAACCACCAAATGCGTGATGGTATCAATAAGGCTGCTAAGTTGATTGCTAACCATTGTCTTAAAATCGGAATTGGTACACTGATAGTTGGGTGGAATGAAGGTTTTAAGTCTAACAGTAATCTAGGTAAAGCGAACAATCAAAAATTTGTTCAAATGCCTTTAGGTAAACTGAAAAATAGGTTAAAAGAACTGTGTGATTTGCACGGTGTCAGGTTTGTTGAAACTGAAGAAGCATATACATCGAAAGCTAGTTTTTTAGATGGTGACTCCCTACCCAAATATGGTGAAAAACCATCGTGGTGGAAAGCATCTGGAAAACGGATTAAACGTGGCTTGTATCAGTCAGCTAATGCTTTGATGGTGAATGCAGACTTAAATGGTGCTGCAAATATTCTGAGAAAAGTAGCCAGTAAGTTAGGTGTAAGCTTAAACCAACTGGGTAGACGGTCTTTGACGACCGTAGCGAGAGTTAGACTTTGGGTATTACCCAAGCCTATTCTGTCCGCAAAATCTCAGCGGCTTCAGCCCGCTTGAGTGTCAATCCTATTGATGTTCGCTGGTGTCAGGCGACAAGCAAGCTGGTCATTTTAGTCGATCGGTTAAAATCAGATTTTGGTAGCACAGTATGGCAGCATCTAATGATAATTCAGGGAACATATATCAGTCAGAAACACAGGTGTCAGATGCAACTCTGGCAAGTTCTAAAGCAGGAGATCAACTTCAGGAATTGCTAATCATATTAACTGAAATTCAGTTATTGAAGCAATCAAAAAAAGAATCTATCGAGCTGAAGTTACCGCTCTCTGAAAAGTCAGCAGAGCGACTGGAGGAAGAGGAAAATCGGCGCAACCAATTGTCTTTTTTGATCGAATCACCTGCTGTGGTACCGGAAGTGTTGAACGATCGTGAAGAGATACCATCTCAAAGAGGACAAAACAAGAACGAGGAAGCAGGCTTATCTAGAATCGAGAATTTAGAAAACAATGAGCCACCGTCGGAAGAAGATTTAGAAAAAGCAGTCGAAGAGTTTAAGCGGTTGCAGCAACTGTTGTTTGAAAGGGATTTACCGGAATTTTATAGTAATATTTTCAGTGTAGAACAAAGGTTAGAAAATTTTGAGAAACTAATGTCTGAACCGAAAGAATTGATGAATTTATTGAAACCTTTAATGCCCGAGTTAGTGAGAGAAGACCTAGAGCGGTTGAAGTTTCAATTAAACAACGCGATAGAACTCGCCGGCAACGATAAAATGAATCGCCTGGAAGTTCAGACCAAATTAGCGGATTTGGAAAATCAAATTTCTGATTTCAACCAGCAGCAATTGGGAAATTCAGAACAGTTAGTTAAACGGCTAATGTTGATGGTGGGAGATCTGCTCAACCGCAAGGTAGAGGAGTCTAAGCTAGAGGTGACTTCGGCGATCGCACCGACAATCAATCAAGTAGTTGAAAATCAAAACGGACTGGAAGAACAAGTAGTCATAATTGAAGAGAAACTTGCGACTGTTCAGCAGCGTTACCAGCAGCAACCGGAAGATATTATCAAACAGTTAGTCCCGGTAGTTAGCGATTTGCTCGCCCGCAAAATTAGTGAATTAAAGTTAGAAGTTGTAGAAATACTTGCACCCTCGGTACAGGTAAGAATAGCTTGGGTAGAAATAGAAGAAAAAGTGTTGAGCATCGTCGAGCGCCGGCTGGCTACCCAAGAGTCGCCAATTCAGACGCCAGAAGAGATTATGGCGATGCTAATGCCAGCAATCACGGATTTTCTGAACCGGAAAATTGATGAATCAAAATTAGAGGTAGCAGCAGCGATCGAACCTTTGATTCAATCAGCGATTCTGCAACGAGAAATTCCCGGAAAATTGAGCGATGTCGAAAGTAGGCTCAATAATCTTCAGCGCCAGCAAAAATCTCAGCCGGAAGAAATCATGGCAAGGTTGATGCCGTTAATGATTGAGTCGCTAAGCCGGAAAATTGACGAGACAAAGTTAGAGATGAGAGAGACGATCGCACCTGCTGTCGATACTGCTATTCAAAACAGCGGTATTGCAGCAAAAATATTGCAAAATGAAAGTAAGATTGTCGAAGTTCAGCAGCAAGTTTTAGGCGAGATCGAAGGGTTGATGGGAAGAATCATGCCCGCGATCTTGGAAATGCTGTCCGGAAGCATTCGGGACGCTAAGCTAGAAATAGAATCTGCGATCGCCCCTACTGTCGATGCGATCGTTCAGAACAAAAAGATTGATGAAAGACTCGGAAATATCGAACAAAAAATTGTGGCGATCGAACACCGGATTTATCAATCGACAGACTTGTTTACAGATTTACTCAAACCCTTGATTGATGAGCTGATGGTTAGCCATCACTCCCAACTAGAAAAATCGGTCATAGAATCTATTTTACCGTTATTAGATGAAGTGGTAGGTTATAATTACAATCTCAACAGTAAAGTACAGGAACTAGAACGCAAAATAACTGATGCTGAATGGGGAGGCGATCCGGCAGAATTAATGGCCCGAATTAAAAGCATCTTTCCCGAAATGATGATCCAAACAATTAATGACTCTAGAAAATTATTTACCGAAACTCTAGCTCCGATAATTGATGAAGTAATTAATACCAAAATTCGAGAAAATCGGCAGTCGTTTGGAGTAGCCCTAGCGCCTTCTATTCCTGTGGGAATCAGCCACAGAATTAGTGAATATCCCGATGAAATTGCCATAGCGCTGGCGCCGGAAATAGCCTCGGCAATCAAACAGCAAATCACTATCAAGCGAGAAGCAATGTCGGATGCACTTTATCCGATCATAGGCAGCACAATTTTAAAATACATAGGCGAGACGATGCGCGAGATTAACGAAAAGTTGGAGCAATCGTTAAGTCCTGAGGCGATCGCTCGCAAAATTAAAGCCAAATTGCAGGGAATTTCTGAAGCAGAATTGCTAATGCAAGCAACAGCACCGCTGACTGTTAAAGCTGTATTTTTGATTCAAAAAAACTCTGGCTTGTTAATTTCAGGAGTGCAGCCGCCTGAAAGCGAAGAGCTAGAATCAGAAATGGTAGCAGGGATGCTGACTGCTATCCGCTCTTTTGTCAACGACTGTATATCTAAATCGGGAAATCTTGCAGAGATTGATGCGGTACAATACGGGACATCTTCGATAGTATTGGAAGTAGCAGGTTCGTGTTATCTAGCAGTAGTGATCGAAGGAGGAACCCGCCAGTGGTTTAAGTACAAAATGCGAGCGATATTCAAGAATATTATTGAAGAATACGGAGAGCAAATTCAGGCATTTAACGGAGATCCAACCCGTGTACCTCCAGAAGTAAACTTGCACTTGCAAAAATTAATCGATAGAGAGGTAAAAGTTAAGCCTGCTAAAAGTCCAATTTTACCAGTTATCGGTTTGGCAGCGTTAGGTTTTATTGGCGTAGGTTGGGGCATTCATCAATACCGCAGCGGAATTGCAGCGACTTTAGAAGCGGATACAAATTTAGCTTTACAATCTGCTCCCGACTTATCGGTTTATCGACTAGCGGCAGATGTTAAAGATAGAGTATTAGAGATTTCGGGACGAGTACCGAATCAAAAGCTGCGAGTGAAAGCAGAAAAAATCGCTCAGCAAGCAGCTCCCAAATTAAGAATTGACAATAAAATTATAGCCGTTGAAGTACCTCCCGATCCGGTTTTAACCGAAGCTGATGTCAAGCGGACTGTGGCTCTTTTGAATAAGTTAGAAAGTATTAATATCTCGGCTCGCTATGCAGAGGGAAAAGTCGCCATTGCAGGCAGTGTGAGCAAAGCAACGGATGCTCAGAAAATTACTCAAGCTTTCGAGAAAATTCCGGGGGTAAAGTCTGTGACAAATACAGTGGGAATCGGAACTCAACCGCAGTCACCGCCAATAGAAGTTCGCTTGTATTTCGGTGCTGGTTCGGCAGTTTTGTCGCCTAAAGATATAGCACAAAAACTGAGCAAAGTCAAAGAATATATGGAGGAAAATAGCACGACTAATTTGAGGATAATTGGCTACAGCGATTTTAAAAGCAGTCCTGTGGAAAATCAAAAGTTGGCGCTGGAAAGGGCGATAAATGTGAAGGCTGCTTTAGTTAGAGAAGGGATAAATGGCAATAGATTACAAGTTGCTTCTACTAAGGGTCGTCCTGAAGGTGTGGAGGCTAATCAACCGCTGTGGCTGAGCAGGTTAGTAGTATTTGAGGTGGTAAATTAAAGTGGTAATGGGGAATTGGGAATTGGGAATGGGGAATGGGGCATCGGGCATAGGGAATTGGGCATAGGGCATTGGGCATAGGGCATTGGGCATTGGGCATTGGGCATTGGGCATTGGGCATTGCTAGCAAATAACTAATGACTAATGACTAATGACTCATGACTAATGACTTCTTCGTCTTAACTTAATCGAATTCGCCCGGAGGTAAAGGCTTGTATTCGATCGCCCGCCAAGCATACTAACAACCGGCCGCATCCGTCAATGCCGGCGGCTTCTCCGCAGATGGTTTCGGAGGAAAGTTCGATCGCCACATTGGAACCAATCAGCGCGTCGCGGCGGCGCAATTGGGGCAAAAGCGGCGCTAAACCGGACTTTTCGGCGGGTTTGTCGGCGGTGGAAAACATATCGGCTAGTTCGAGTAAATAATGCCGGAGTCTGGCAAGCAAACACAATTCATCGGGCACATTAGTAGCAATAGAATGCAAGCTTACCGCATTGCCGATCGCCCTGGCATCCAATTGGGCAGCCGCGAAATCTACGCAGCGGTTGATGCCAATTCCGACAACTACGCGAGTGCCAAAAGTGTTGATAGAAGTGGCTTCACAGAGAATTCCGGCTAATTTTTGTCGATCGATCCAAACATCATTTGGCCATTTCAGGCGCAGCATATCGCGACATTCGGGTACTAAATCTTCGATCGCGAAAATCACAGCCAAACCGACTGCTAAACTGAGTCCGGGTAACAGATTAGGATTGAGGTTGTCGAGTACAAAACTGGCAGTCAAAACACCTGTTGGGGCGTACCAGGTGCGCCCTTGCTGTCCGCGCCCGTTGGTTTGCTGCTTAGTAAATATTACATCTCCGTGGTGCAATTGGTCTGCGCGGGCGATCGCCCAGGTATTGGTACTGGGACAAGTATCTAACGTATGCAGCCAGTGAGGAAGAGGAAGGTTTGGGCGATCGGATTCTGGAGATGCGGGCACGGGAATTAATTAAAAAGGAACAAGAAAGAATTGAGATATTTTGCCATTTTCAAGAAGCTGTAGATACTGTCTCGATCTGTCAAGGGGTAGCAAGTAAATAAGTTGGATCGAAAGGCTTTTGGGACTTTAAAATCCCAAAAGCCAAATGCACCAACTTCCTCATAAGCGCACCAATTACCTGCATTT
>NZ_JAHRFA010000127.1:0-14706 GCF_020883045.1 Microcoleus sp. CAWBG58
GGTTGATGCGTTTTTTGCTGGTCATAACTTGCTCAAATGCTTGCCTGGTCAAGGTTTCATTCTATTTTACCTTTTTTCGTGTACCCCCTTGACAATTTGCACTTTTTCTTAACTTGTCACCAATGCTTCTCAATATACTGCTGGTGCTAATCCTCGGCCATATAAAATTCACCAGCGGGTTTGATTTCGGTGGCAATATCTTTGTCGTATTTACCGGAAATTTGCAATTTTTGTTTGGATGCGCGGGCGGCTTTTTCTTGTTCGGAATTATGATAAAAAATTACAGACCTGTATTGTTCGCCTCTGTCAGGGCCTTGGCGATTGATTTGGGTTGGGTCGTGGCAGTTCCAGAATATATCTAGGAGTGTTTCGTAACTGATTTGCGATCGATCGTACTCCAAGAGCACTGCTTCAGCGTGACCGGTGACTCGGGCGCAAACGTCGAGGTAGCAGGGATTGGGCCAGTGACCTCCTGTGTAGCCCGCCGCAGTCGAGATGACACCCGCAACGGTGCGAAACTTGTGTTCGACTCCCCAGAAACAACCGGCGGCAAATGTGGCTTTTTCCATTGTTTTAAGAAGAAGGAAGAGTTGACAGTTGACAGTTGACAGTTGACAGTTGATACAAGGAAGAAGGAAGAATAGAATTTGAACAAGGAAGAAGGCTTTAGTTATTTAACGTCATGAAGCCACAAGACTTATACAGCAAGATTTTTATCCAGGTTTTTATATTTAATTAGGTAGATTGCTTACTCATGCTATTGGAGTAACAATTGGCACTCTTATTATGGTTGACAGATTCCCATTAGTGTGCATTCCCAGACTAATCGCGGCTGTACGTAGTTTAGCAAATATTGGCGGGCTTTTTCTAAGGGTTCTAAGGGCGATCGACTAATTCGGCCTGCCAAAAATTGCTGCCAGTAACAATGCTGTAAATAATCAATTAACCACAACTGAGATTCAGTATCTAAAGTTTTATCAATTTCCTTAGCCAATTCCAAAGCTGACCGCAAATTTTGAGGCAATTGCTTAACTTTTTGCAGCAAATCTTCGGGTATTGATTGCAGTTGCTGCCAAATACCAATTGCTTCTCCAGGACTTCCCTGCGCCATCCCGATTACCTCGGGATGGGATAAAATCTCGGCAAATCCCCCTTGCTGCAAAACTTGTCCCATTGCTTCGGGATTCAGCCGCGAAAACTGGATTTTTTGACAGCGGGAAATCAAAGTTGGTAACAAAGCTTCCACAGTCGGAGCAATTAAAATTAGCGCTGCTTTTCCCGGTTCTTCCAAGGTTTTCAACAAGCCGTTGGCGGCTCCTTCACCCATTGTTTCTGCTTGTTCCAAGACTACGACTGAACGCCCAGCTTCTAGTGGTGGCCTGCTCAAAAATTCCCCGATTTCGCGAATTTGTTCTAGGCGAATTTGGGGCGGTGCTTTTCGCTTTAATCCTGCTTCCTCTGCTTCTTTTGTCGAAAGCCGTTTGCCTTGGTTCATGTAGGTTGGTTCTACCCAGAGCAAGTCTGGATGATTTCGCTGTCGAATGCGATTTTGCACGGATTCTCTCGATCGCGTTTCGGGAAGATTTACTGAGAATAAAAGCTCGATGAAACACTGTGCTGCTAAGCTTTTGCCGGTGCCGTTGGATCCGACAAATAGATAACCGGGAGCTATTCGGTTGCGCTCGACTGCTTGGGTTAGCAATTCTACTGCTCGATTTTGTCCGATCAATGATGTGAAATAGTCCATTTTTTAAGAGTGATATATAGCCTTTGTCCGAAAGATGAGGTACTCATGGGCATTGGGCATAGGGCATTGGGCATAGGGCATTGGGAATTGGGCATTGGGAATTGGGCATTGGGAATTGGGCAAACAGGGCAAACAGGGCATTGGGCATTGGGCATTGGCTTGCGCGGGACTCGCGGGCATACCTCACTTTTTTGAGAAAGGCTATGTACAGATTGCTTCAGGTCGAGCGGGTACATTTGTCAGTTAAATTGCCAACATTAAGGTAACATTAATATCATTCGATTTACTTGAGGTGACAGCCAATTACATACTTACAATACAATTGGAATTGTAAAGATTAAGGGATTGCAAAAAAAAATCTTTTATGTTCGATATAACAAAAGATATTATTCTCCCGTACCTACTTGACTTTGCTCCGATTTGGTTGTATATTATTTAACAATGGGATGTTTATCTAAATCATATTTTGAGTTGAGACATTTAAATTTTTAAGCAGTAATATTAGTTAAAGTGTTAGGTTGTCAGCCAGTTTATGAAAACAATTCCTCTGCTCGCCATAAGTTTTTTAGTAGCAATTTTAGCAAGTGCGATCGGCATAATCTCAGTCCAGAACGCCGCGCCAGTAGCTTTAAGCTTTATCTTGTTTAAATCCATACAGATTCCTGTAGGATTAGTATTGGCAATGAGCATTAGTGCGGGACTGATAGGCGGTGCACTGCTACAACCGCTGTGGAACCTTTCAGATTCCCAAGACTCGCGTCCCAGATTTCAAGCAAATCCAGAAGACTCGGACACCGCAGAATATTAAGTTAATTTTTCAAACCTTAGATCGAATAAACCTGACCTTCAATCAGCAGCCGAGTAATTCCCTTGGCTAGCAAGTAAGGCGCAGCTTTTTGCAACAGCCTGCCGTCTGGAATCTTGAAAACTCTTTGATTGCGAGTAGAAAATCGGCGCGCCACTCGGTGATTGTCAAAAACTGGTAGGGTTTTCTCGCGAATTTCGGCCGCTGGAATTTGACCGAGCTCGCCAAATGCTTTCAGAGGCCTAGTAATTAACTCTGCCGCCCGATCGACTACTAAATAGCAAATTTTGGGTACAGATGCTTCGCTTAAAGGCAAAACTCGAATCGGGCCTATAGCCCGAAGTTCGCTCGACTCCCCGGATATTGCACCCAGCAGACTCCCTTCAAACAGAGAATCTTCATCCTCTAAATCTTCGTCGAAGTCGTCATCTAAATCCTCCTCATCCTCATCCTCGTCTTCGTCGAAATCGCTAAAATCTTCACCACCAAGCATTGCCTGTAGTTCCCCAGTCACAACAGCACGGTGGCTGGGTTCGGCAAGATTGCCTGCTGGGGCATCTGGTAAATCAGAAACCTCGAAATCAGACTGTAAAGTTCCTGGAATTTCGATTTCTGCTACGGGTTGGGTGTCTGATACAGAACGGTTTCGGATCCTCGGCCTCAAATTTGGGGCTGACTGTGCGACGGGGACTGACTCAGACAGGGGAGTATCTCCAGGGGCGATGGAGTTCTTAGCCGGTGATTCAGCAGCCGTTTCTGTTAGTTGAGAAACGCTGCTGTTGCTACGATCGGACGAACGCTTTTGTTTTTGCTGGACTAGAAATGCGTATTCTAACTCAGACAAAGCCCCCTGAAGGATGCGCCTTACAGTCGAACTACTCACTCCGTAGCGCTTGGCCAGAGTGATAGTATTCTCGTCCGACTGTCGGTACAGCCTGAGGAGTTCCCGTTTGTCTGAATCGGAGAGTTTTGTGGGCGTCATGCCAAGTTTTCCACCAAAAAGACGTGAAAAGACGTAGGAAGTGCGATCGGCAAACTATGATTTTTAATTTTCGATTTGAAGTTGACAGATGCAGGGAAGGGCAAAAAAGCTTTCACGTTCCCCTCCCTTGCCGAAGCAACCCCAATCTCAAATCGCTACGCGCTGCGACGAGTCCGCCTGCTTTGACGAGAACGGGTGGAGATGTCATGTTCCAATACAGCTCCTATTCCGAACAGGATGCCACTGAAAACAAAAAATACTTCCAGCAAACTCCCGCTTTGATAACTACCCTCAGCCTGAGTATCGCGCCATTTGAAGTACATATCTGCGATGTAAAGCGAAAAAGTTGCAGCCGCAATCATTCTCCAAGACTGGGAAAAACGTCCTCCCCAAAACGCCAGCAGCAGCGCAGTAGCAATAATCAGCAGAAAAACGTCCCCGACGATGTAAAACAAATTGATTGCATAGGCGTAAGGTGATAGTTGCTTGTCAAGTGCGGTCACCCATTCGGGAGCTTTAGCTACTTCTGCTGATTCTTCTTCCGGTGCCGATTTAGCAGCCGCTGCTGCCGTTCCTTTTGCCTTTGACTGGGCCGAATTGTCCAAAGCAGGGGCTTTTCCTTTGGCAGCCGTTGAGTCAGGTGCAGAGCCTGTCACTACTTCCTGGGGAGCTGCCGGAGCCATTCCTAGCTGTTGTCTCCAAGAGTCCGGCGCAGCAACCCAGACAGCTACAGCAATCCCAAAGGCTGCTATTGCCGCTAACAAACCCCATTGCCAAAATTCTAGATTCAGTCGCTTGGAAGTCACAGCTAGAACCATGCCTCCGATCAGTACCACATAGCTGCCCAGATAAAACGCATCTGCTGGGGACACATCTGGGTCTAGATCGAAATAGAGTTCCCAAATCCCGAACAGCACGCCGGCGATAAAATAGAATAGCATCCCCAAACCTATTCCCAGCCAGACGTTGCGCCCGCTTGCCATGTGGGGGCTTTTCCAGTTTCTCAAACAGACTAAAGCCGCTCCTAGGTATGCCCCACATTCAAAAATATAAGTGCCGATCGAGTACCAAGGCGGTAAACCATCTTCTTGTGAAAGAGGGACGCTGAACAGCAAAAAGAACAGCAGCGCCATGACAGCCCAGACAATGCCCACAATCACGAGGGTCTGAGCTGATAGTAAAGATGTAGATGTAGATGACTTTTCTGAAGTGCTACTCATAGGGATTTCACGATACCTAACTAGCGGTTGAACGCACCCCCATCTCAATCTTTGATTGTAGATGAGGATTCTTTCGCCTAAAAACCTCGATCTGACGCTCCCGGAAAAACTGCCTTCCTCAGCGTGTTGTCGGGATTTTTGCCCTCGTACACTCTCGGAAGACTAAGCAAAAATACTATCTATTTACTAATTAAAAGAATTAGTTTTTAGTCGATGTTTTGCCCGGGAACAGATGATAGAAATACGGTCTGCGCCTTCACCATTAAGGCTTTTACCGTAGCCTATTAAACTCGGAAATTATATCCTCAAATGTTGCTTTCTCTGTTTTGGGCTTTCACACTCCCCCACTCATATCGATGATTGTGGGTGGGAACTGCGATCGAATTTTAGTTAAATTGCCAGACTGTAGCTGGCCTCTTAACTGATTTAACAATTATGTCGATCGATACAAGTTGGCAATCCAACCTGTATCTCCCTTGCCCCCGACAGTGCAATTATCTCAGCTCGATTATCTGCGCCCAATTGTCAGAGCAATTGTCAAAGATTTTCTATCCTGCGATCCACAACTTGTTGAGGGCTGATTGTTTCAGCCAATCGAGAAACTGAGTGCGATCCTGTGCTGGCATATCTTGCAGCACATCGTTCACTCCCTCAGCGAAGTCGGTATTGCCAAAATATGATTTGCCCAAACGGTGAAGTTCTTGCAATAAGGTTTTGAGATGTTGCTCTTGCCAAGGGGGCACCTTATGATTTTGCAAGGGACTAACGGTCAGCCAATTTTTGATCGCATCAGCGGAGTCTGCCTGGGGGAAGTTTCCTTGCTGAAATACCTTGGTGATATCTTTCTGAAACGATGTGGCTTGCCTTGCGCCTAAGAGGTCTTCTACGTCAAAGTAAACAGCTTGGAGGAGTAGCAGACAACCCTGCGCGAATAGCGGTGCTTTAGCGGATTCTGTACCGGCCGGTTCTTCACCGGCAAGCTGATCTAGACGGACTTTTCCCCAGACGCTGTATCTATCCGGCTCTTCTAGCAGAACACAGGCTTTGCCTCGGTTGTCGGTTAAATCCCGCCACAAGGCTCTGGCGTCTTCTGCTTGCTTGCCGTTGAAGGCGCTAATGAGACGAAAAGTCTGCCCCTGATAATTGAGAATGGGAATTTGTTGATCCCGTTTTGGGTGTTGAAAATTGGATATTTCAACATCCTGCCGTTTCAGAATAAACATGACACTGCGATTTGACTCCTGTCATGGCCGAGGTGCTGTGCTTTTGAAGATCTCCAGGCTTTTAGGCTCGGAGATGCTTGATTCAACGAGTTCACTTAAATTAGCAGGATTCCCCTCCTCAAGCGTTCCAATACTTTTTTGCTAACAAATGCTAACAAATATCTAAGCTGAGATTGTCTCTCAACCATGGCATATGAACTAATGCACGAAGGAAATTCCCCCGCGCACAACTTACGACTGCTGTACTGGCAACGCTTGATTTTTGAGCTCGTGCCGATCGGGCGATTGACTGTGTTGCTTTGATGCCGTAGAGGAAGCTGATATATGCTCCCCAACCATCAGGGATTTTCACCTGAGTCTTTCAATCCTAGTTCTACCACATTTTTCTCAAAGATCAAGTGGAGCACAGTATTAGGAAATATAACTAAATATCATAAAATTAGTCACTGTGGCTCAACTGCTATACAAAACTTGGCTCAATTTATCTCACGTTTCACGATTTAACTACAAGTAATTCCAGAGGGTCTGCTTGCTCTCTCTACCTGCTGGAGTCGGCTCCTACTGGCAGCCCTAGATTCTCGTGGAGCATCCCCCTCGGCGCAACCCGGTTATCAAAAAACTGGGTCTAAAACCCCGTCCTTATAGGACGGCTTTCATTGTAAACTTTTGCTGCGACGCCAAAAAGTTTTGTGCTCGACGAGTTAGCATAAGGTAGGAGGTAAAGCAATGCTAGTTTTTGAGTTCAAAGCTTACGGAAAATCCAGTCAGTTTGCAGCAGTTTTTGAAGCAATTCGTACAGCACAGTTTGTCCGCAATAGCTGTTTGCGTTATTGGATGGACAACCCAAAAGTTAACAAGTACGACTTGAACAAATACTGCGCGGTACTCGCTCGCGAATTTTCCTTTGCCGAGGAACTCAATTCCCAAGCCAGACAGGCTAGCGCCGAAAGAGCCTGGTCTGCTATCTCCAGATTTTACGAAAACTGTAAAAAGGGTATTCCTGGTAAAAAAGGATATCCACAGTTTCAGAAAGATTGTCGTTCGGTTGAGTACAAATCAACTGGCTGGAAGCTAGCATCAGATAGAAAGTCAATCTCTTTTATTGACAAAAAAGGAATCGGACGACTGAAGTTAAAAGGAACACGTGATTTACACTTTTATCAAATAGCTCAAATCAAACGGGTGAGATAGATAAAGCGTGCAGATGGCGTTTGCGTCCAATTCTCTATTGATGTTGACCGAAAAGAGAATACAAAACCTTCGGGAAACACAATCGGGTTAGATGTAGGACTGAAGGAATATTACACTGATTCCAACGGAGTAACGGTGGAAAATCCGAGATTCCTAAGAATTGGTGAAAAAGTTCTCAAGCGTTCCCAAAGAAGGGTTTCTAGAAAAGTAAAAGGTTCAAAAAACCGAGGCAAAGCCAGACAGATTCTCGGCAAACGCCACCTTAAAATAAGTAGGCAGCGTAAAGACCATGCAATCAAACTTAGCTGGCGTACGTAGTTGGGTCAAACGACTTAATAGCTGTGCGTAGATTTGAAGATTAAAAATATGGCGAAAAATCACTGTCTGGCTAAGTCTATTAACGACGCATCTTGGTATCAGTTTCGCATCTGGCTCGAATACTTCGGCAAAGTATTTGACAGAGTGACGGTAGCGGTAAACCCGCAATATACCAGCCAAGAATGCTCTAGCTGCGGTACGATTGTGAAGAAAACACTATCTACTAGAACGCACGTTTGTAAATGTGGGTGTGTGCTCGATAGAGATTTCAACGCAGCTAGAAATATCCTGAGTCGGGGATTGGGTACGGCGGGGCACGTCGGAACCTTTGCGAAGCACGCAAGCAACGCTTTGGGAGAATCAACCTCTACTTTGGTTGGAGAAATCCTGCACAAGCAAGTTGGCTCGTTGAACCAAGAATCTCTGTCCTTTTAGGGCGGGGAGTGTCAAACCGTCTGAGGGCCGACTTAATTTCTGGAGATATCCGATCGACAAAATATTTGGGTTGACGACTGGTTTCAGCTCAATCTCTAAATATAGCAATCCCCGCCTCGGGCGCGGACATAAATAAGCTCATGAATAGAGCCGAGACCGCGTGACACATAAACGGTTTGATGTCCGTACTCTGTAACTCTCCCCTGTCCGCTGTCAACTGTGAACTGTCAACTACCGGAACTTGCGGCCCTCCACAACCTATTTTTCTGGCTCGAACCAGTTTCTCGATCGATCAAAAAATATTTACTTGCTCGATCGCACACTCCACCGATACAATGATACTGTTAACGATTTTTTGAGTTGGGTGCGTAACTCAGTTGGATAGAGTAGCTGCCTTCTAAGCAGCGAGCCGCAGGTTCAAGTCCTGCCGTACCCGTCACACAAACCTATACAGAATAATACTTTGAGCCGTTATTTACCAAAGAGTAGGGAGTGGCTCAAATATTATTTGTTGTGCATTTGTTGTGCAAGGCAAATGCACAACACTGCCGGCCCTGGGTCAGGTGCGATCGAGCCATCCTGTCGGTAGATACGCGGTTAACTCTCATTTTTGGCGATCGACACTTATAGCTATCTGGGTATATGTTTGACACACCCGATGTGTTATCATGAAAAGCCTATTGTGTCAATAGCCCATAAGTTAAAACATCAGCAGCCGATTGTGGGCCGAGTAGCCCTCAAGAGTTATCCTTAGTGATCGGGCTATTTTTGGACAGGTTTGGATATGTTAAGAGCAATTTTATTTCATATACCCCAAAATTTAATGCTATTACTCGACCGCAGCGCGATCGACCAGTTACGGCCGGTATTGGCGCAAGCAACCGAAATGCCGATCGTTGCATCGGAAAATACCGCCACAATTGCACTGGTATTGGTTGCTGTGGGAATTCTGGGTTGGGGATTTTATCGGGCCAGACCTTTTGGCAAACTGGGAATGTTAGCTTGGTTGCAGTCAGTGGTGCTGATGAGTCCGTGGCTGCTGTTCTTTGGTTTGTTCGGTGCCGGGATTTACCTAAATCTAGTGGCGGTATTGTTGCTGCTGGTGACATCCACGGGATTGTACATTTATCTGGGCAGGCAATTACGCAAGGCAGCAGCCGATGCAGCGATCGACTCGCGCCCCGATCCGGCCCAGATCGAGTCCCAAAGCGATGGAAACTCCCCTGCAAACAAACAACCGGTACCAGCAAAAGAAATTATTAAGATCGTCACATCGCCTGCAACTAATGAATTAGAAATAATTCCCGTTCCAGTTGAAGACCTCAAGGCAATTCAAGGCATCTTTGGCATCGATACTTTCTTTGCTATAGAAACGATTCCCTATCAAGATGGGGTAATCTTGAAAGGCAATCTCCGGGGAGACCCAGAACAAGTACACTCGCGTTTGACGGCAAGTTTGCAAGAAAGATTGAACGATCGCTACCGCCTGTTTTTAGTAGAAAATCAGGACGATAAGCCGGTAGTTATTATCTTGCCCAGCACAAATGACCCGCAGCCAACTACCCTATCTCAAAAAATCCTCGCAGTCGTACTTTTGTTAGCAACAATTGCTACCAGTTTGGAAACAGCAGGTTTGTTGCTGAGTTTCGATTTCTTTAACTCGCCTGGTAGATATCCAGAAGTTCTGCCAATGGCGGCGGGAATTTGGGCGGTTTTAGGCTCAGGCGAAATTGCTCGCCGAGTTCTAGCAAATAAGTACAAGGTTGGCTTGAGTTGGCCGTTTTTTATACCAACTTTTCAGATAGGTTCTTTTGGGGCGATCGAGCGTTTTGAGTCGATGCTTCCCAACCGTAAAGTTTTGTTTGACATCGCTTTTGCTGGGTCAGCCGCTGGGGGAATAATTTCTCTGCTCATGCTGGTAACGGGTTTGCTGCTTTCTCACCCCGGCAGTTTGTTTCAAATTCCCGCAGAGTATTTCAAGGGCTCGGTTTTGGTGGGAACTTTGGCAAAAGTGGTTTTGGGTGCGGCGTTGCAGCAACAGATTGTTGACGTTCACCCGCTGGTAGTTATTGGTTGGTTGGGCTTGGTAATCACGGCGATTAATTTGATGCCTGCGGGACAGTTGGACGGAGGTAGAATTGTGCAAGCAATCTACGGCCGGAAAATTGCTAGTCGTGCTACTTTGGCGACGTTTGTGGTGCTGGCGATCGCTTCTTTAGTTAATCCTTTGGCTTTGTATTGGGCGATCGTGATTCTGATTTTACAGCGGAATCTGGAGCGGCCGAGCCTCAACGAGCTGACTGAACCTGACGACGCTCGCGCAGCTTTGGGTTTGTTGGCTTTGTTCTTAATGATTTCTGTACTTTTGCCCTTGACTCCCGCTTTAGCTGGGCGTTTAGGAATTGGCAACTAATCATCTGACCATTGGTGGGCTGGGTGCGCTTGGGCGCACCCCAGATATTTATGAATTAACCCAATAGAAAAGCTCGGAATTTGTTTAAACTTAATTTAGCAAGTAAAAATCACGGATATGAGCATCTAGGCTAAAGTTATGGCTAATCAACTTCCTCCTGTATTGGTAACTTTTGATGCGGATGTTTTGATGGCTGGCAGAACCCAAGTTTGGCAAGAATATGCCAAGGTGGGAAGTTGCTATCTCCCGGAAGTAGTGTATGACGAAATAGATTATCTGACAGGGAAAGCGGTAGAAAAAGCTCAAGAGCAAGTGGCCAGAGAGTTTATGCGCTTTTTTGCAGATAGTGGCTGGATTGTGACTGATGCTCAAGAAACGCATCGGGGCCTAGAACCCTCGATGAAAAATCAAAGCGCACAAGCAATGCTAGTAGTAGCTACAGCTCAGTGCGTTTACGGTTTGGCTCAGGAACATCCCGACGCACTGGTGGTGTTTGTGTCCAACAGTCAGCCTCTGCTGAAGCGGATAGCTTCTGTGGGGGCTGCGAATCTTTGCGGCATTACTGCGGCGATGCTGTTAAATTGGGCGAGGAAAGCGGAACGCCCGCCGGCTGCGACTCAGCAATTGCAAAGTTTGATGCGAACTTTAGCCGATCGCCAATCAACTCAGCGCTCTAACAGTAGAATACAGAATGCTGGTGTTGGCAAAACCGGGACATCTGTTAGCAAGTTCACGATGCGTGGCGATTCTGATTTGGACTCGCCCAGTAGTTCTACTAAAACTAATCAAACGGGTTTGAGTGGGAGCCCCCGTAAGAGTTCGCGCACCAATGCCAAAAAGCCGGTGCCCAGTCGCGAGGAACGGAAAGATTACGAGCCGGCTGTATATCGGATCAAACACATTACGCCTCCGAAAAAAAGGGATGGCGGTTTTCTGTCTGGTGCGTTCAATTTTTTGGGAGCGTTATTTTTCTTGACGGTAGCGGTGGGTATTTTGTGGCGAGTGTTGGATGCTCGGGGTTTTAGAAAGACTTTTGTACCGGCTCTACCGCAGCCTGTGCAACAATTTGTCAAGTCGATCGACCCTAAATGATATATCGGTCTGAAAATTCCGCTTTCTAGCTTCAATAAGGACTATCACCATCGACAGCAAGTAGCAAAAGTCTGTGATAGCCTTAATCTGTAATTGCCAGCCCGGTTAATTGGTAACTATTCACAGATTGAGAACACATCAAAATAAGCGAGAAAGCATTAGCGGAATTAGATTTTACATCTTTGCGCGATCGCAAATTTTTTCCTTCTCCTGTGGCTTGGGAAGACCAAGTGCTATATTTTTTAATGCTCGATCGCTTTTCAGACGGCACAAAAAACGGTTATGAGGACGATCGGGGAAAAGTCGTCACCAGCGGGAAAACTATCCCGAAGCTTTCCCAGACGGAACAATTTTGCCAGCCGAATTTTAAGATTCATCTAGTTATAACAAAAAAGGTTATATTAGCAATTGGGATAATTACCCTGAGTATGTCGAAGGAAATTTTTTCGTTCTCAAAGATATCCATACAGGTGAAGGAAGCACAGATTTTTACCAGCCTTCTGAGGCGCTACTAAATCTGTGCGAAGCTTACAATTTTTGGATGGCTTATACAGATATCGATGGATTTCAAGTTGATAAAGTCAAGCACGTGCATTTGGGTAAAATTCGGTTATTTGCAGAAATTATTCACGAATTTGCTCACTTAATTGGTAAGGAAAAATTTTACTCGATTGGCGAGATTACCGGAGGGCACAAACAAGCATTTTCTACATTAGAAGTGGCTGGTTTGAATGCGACTTTAGGAATTAGCGAAATCCTCGATGCCTTTGCCTACATGGTAAAAGGATATCGCGATCGCAGCGTTTATTTTTCTTTGTTCCGCAACTTTCTGCTGCTGCAAAAAGAATCTCACGTTTGGTTTAAGAATAAAGTGGTCACGATGTTTGACGACCACGACGGTAGAAAAAGGCAACCACAAAGCGCATTTTTGTGCTAGTAAAAACGGTGAAAAGGTAATATTAAACGCTTTAGATCTGGATGCGACGACTTTGGATATTCCTTGCATTTATTACAGTATCGACTACAGTTTACACAAAGTTGGGGACAGTTTCAAGTGCATTTACTAGACAGACAACACGCAAATTAATAGTAAAGTTTATGTTGAGGACAGAAAAATAAAATGTATTTCGCTGACTGTACCGCCGGCTGGGTTTATAATTAGTGAGCACGTGAACGTTAAGGGTTAGAACATTTCTAATGCGTATATTTTTATCATTTATAAGGTTTGTAGTGAGGACTTCAGTCCTCTGATTTTTGATGCGGACTGAAGTCCTCACTACAAACCTATTTTATAGCGGTTGTTCGAGCAATAATCCGGACAATTTTTTGGGGTGGTTGCTAAAACTGGCATTCTACCGTTAAGATTTCAGCCTCTGAGGAAGCTGGAACCCTTATTATACCGTTCGCGATCGCAAAATATCCGGACTATTGCTCGATCGGACATAATATTAATTAAGATTTCACTATTTGCGCCGAATTTAACAATGCTTAACTGGAACGAAATAATTAGTGGATTTGTCTTAGCTTTGGCGGGTTTTGTTTATGCTGCATTCTTTTTTGTGGTTCTTCCCTTTAGGCAGTACGATTATGCAGCACCGATTTGGGCTATAGTAATTGCGATCGGTCTGACGGTAGCAATGAATTGGCTACTATCTGAATCCTTGCTGACTGGGTGGGTTTGGGTAGCTGCATTATTTGGTTTTCAGATACCCCTGATGCTTTTTTGTAGCGAGTTTCTGGGAGGTGGACTATTGCTGCCTAGTCTGTTATTTTTTGGAACAATGATAGTAGGAGTTACGAGTATTTATACCAATTTTTCGCAATCAAAAATACTGTTGATTGTGAGTTTGTGTACAGTATTTTTCCTGACTTTAATGTACATATCTTTCATTGGTGGCTATGTGCTCAGAGGCAAAAATCCGTTTCATGGTTCTTCAAAGCAAATGCTACCGCTGTTGAATCACAAGGTAGAAATTCACACTGACGATCCCAAACAATTGCAATTCAATGGTAAAACAGGCGAACTCACTCAGATCGATCGCTATGAAGTGACCGTCAAGCTAGATGATGATAAAGTATTCTGGCCTTATGTCCAGCTTTGGTGGGAAGATGTCAAGCCTGCTAACTAACAGTAATCCTCAGAGTTATCAACTCTAAATAACTTTCTCCCCTTCTCTTCTCTCAGCGCCCTCAGAGCCATCTGTGGTTTATTTCGAGCCCGGAATTCTGTCAAGCAATTTTAATAAAGATGTTTCAAATTCAGCAAAAATTGAGCGCTAGGCAAATAGGTGATCACAAATTCACTGCTAAATAAAGCATGAATCGGGAAGCGGTGCAAGTCGCGGTTAGAAATCAGAATTAAGTTGGTAATGCCGTTTGATTGTAATTGTTGTTCGATGAATGAGAATGCCATTTCCATACACATATCATCTGTCAATTCAACGCTGGAGATGCGCCTTCTACTGGCCTCACAATTGCGGGTTTATTAGTAGATTTTGGCTGGAAAAGTGCCTTCAGTGCCTTGTCGAGATTTTCTGCCATCACAATTCGATTTTCGTAGGCAACAATCACTCTAATTAAAGTTGGCAAACTATTGCGTTCAGCCTCCAAATAAAAAGGTTCTACGTACAGCAAAGATTGTTCGATCGGAATCACTAATAAATTGCCTTGAATTGCCTTTGAACCCTGCCGGTTCCACAGAGAAATTTGTTCAGAAATTACCGGATCTTGGTTGATTAAAGCTTCTATCTGTTCCGGGCCGTAAACTAATCGCTGTTTGGGGAATTGATACAACAGCAACTTACCATAATCATCGTCATCCGATCGCCCTGCAATCCAAGCAATTAAATTATTACGACTGACTGGCGTAAATGGCAATAGCAAAATAAACTCTTCTGATGTTTCCGTCGGCAGTTTTGTAATCAAATAATACGGTTCTACGGGCTGCTGTTTGCCACCATAAATCTCATTAGGAACGCGCCACAAATCCTCTCGATTGTAAAATACCTGCGGATCTTCCATGTGATAAGTTAACAACCGTTCCGATTGAATGCTCAACAAATCTACGGGATATCTGATGTGTTTGCGGAGTGCCGGAGGCATTCTTTCTAGGGGTTTGAAGAGTCCGGGAAAGATAGCCATCCAACTCTTAACGATCGGGTCGGAAGGATTGCTAACGTAAAAATTAACAGAGCCATTGTAGGCGTCAATCACGACTTTTACCGGGTTGCGAATGTAGTTAAATTCATTTTTTCCTGGATCTGAATAGGGGTAGCGCTCG
>NZ_JAHRFA010000128.1:0-14503 GCF_020883045.1 Microcoleus sp. CAWBG58
ATTAGAAAATCATATTGCTGCAATTTGGCGGTTTGTGCATCATTACAATGCTAATTTACAACTCTAAATGCCTACTTTTTTTTTAGTTCAGTTTATTCTCTCGATCCTTTCCTTCAGGGCACTACCTGCAAATGTTCCCGTTCCGCCTCTTCCCCAAAATACTTATAATCAATCCAGCGGTAGCCGTGGCTGGCAATTTCCCAATCAGCCTCCAACATCGCTGCCACAGCTTCGGGATGCCTTTCTAACGCCATTGCCACCCCATAAACAGTCACCGGTATCTTCCGAGAAGTAAACATCCGGTGCAGGCGCCACAAACCGGCCCGACTGCCGTATTCATAACAGGATTCCATGTTCATGTGGCGCAGTCCCGATAGGGGTTCGGCGCCGACAATCTCTGACAGAAATGTTTCCGAAGAACCGTCGCCGTGCAGGATGCAGGTTTCTCCACCTTCTTCGTAATTGATCGCAAATTGCAGTGCTATGCGCGATCGATCTGGCCATTGAGGATCGGGGGGATTTTGCCCGTAACCGACTAATTCTCGCGGATAATTTGCTGGCATATAAGTTATTTGTTAGTGGTTATTTGTTAGTGGTTATTTGTTAGTGGTTATTTGTTAGTGGTTATTTGTTAGTGGTTATTTGTTAGTGGTTATTTGTTAGTGGTTATTTGTTAGGGGTTATTTGTTAGGGGTTATTGATAATAATCAATGCCCGATGCCCGATGCCCAATTCCCGATGCCCAATTCCCAATCTCAAATTATTGATGTTGTTCGATCTGTTGAATTTCTTTAATTACCCGCGCTTTACTGGCAATTAAATGTTCTTTAATTGCTGCGGCTGCTACGGCTGCATTCTGTTAGCTGACAGCTTGAAAAATGCGACGGTGTTCGCTGCGGATTTCCAATACTCCGGGATTGTATTCCATCGTGCGAAGCCGCACTAATATCATTTTGTCAAATACCTGATCTAACAAAGTTACCAACCAAGGATTGCCGGAACTTTGGGCTAGCAAGCGATGAAATTGGCAGTCAGCGTACAGCAATTGATAATTTGTCAATTCGCCCGATCGCAAATATGTCGTACTTTCTGCCTGCAACACAATCGCTTCCAATTGTTGAACTTGAGCCGGTGTAGCATTTTGGCTGGCTCCTGCCACCGATAGCTGTTCCAAAGCAATCCGACAATCATAAAGATCCGCTGCATCTGCGATAGACAGCGTAGCGACGCGCAATCCGTGATGCGGATATGCTGTAACTAAATTTTCACGTTGCAGTTCGCACAAAGCCTCTCTCACCGGAGTCCGGCTGACGTTGAGCATATCTGCCAGTTGAGTTTCGATCAAGCGTTCTCCAGCCGCTAATTCCCCCGACAGGATAGCAGTTCGGAGAGCTTGATAAGTCTGTTCGTGCAGAGATTGAGTGCGGCGAATCGCGCGAAATGAAAGACCCAAAGTCAGTTGTCCTTAAGTTAAAATTAGAGTTAATACTGTTGTTAAAAATTGTTAATTCAGGCTCATCTCTAAGATTTTTATGTTAAATAACAGTTTGGTTGGGCTGACTCGTTTTCAATGATACATCACATTGACGCTGGTGTAGCAGGACTGTCGGGAAAGCGCGCGAAATTCGGTTGCATCGGACATCTTGCACGCCTTGTGAAGCGGGTTATTTGGAGCCTATTCGTGGGAGGGGGCGGGTTTATTTAACCTGTTTGCTACGTTTTTACTCCTTGGTGAACCCGCCCCCTCCCACTAAATAAACCCGCCTCCACCCCTTGCTTAAAAGCAGAACTGAGTGCGAAGATTGCCCACAAACACGGTGGGATTGCCATCAAAGTTGTTGGCATTAAAGATAGCGTAGAATGCCGGGACGATCGCAATATTATTAGTAATTGGGTAATAATACGAACCCTCTACCTCGTACTGAGTACCTCCATTGCCACCGCCCGAGAGCAAAAACCTGCGACCCGAGATATAATCGTGGGGAACCACAAATGAAAGCACGCCCAGCGCGCCCTGTTTTCCCAGATCCGGAAATCCCATCCCAACTTGCAAAGATTGTACTTTAATGTCTCCGCCAGAGCGATCGCGATTTACCGGATTTACCTCAAGCTGGCCGTAGGAATACCGCCCAAACAAACCAAAATTCCGGCTCAACAACCAATCAAAATTAACCACAAAAGTATCGGCACCGGAGTCTCTAACTCTTCCCCCAAAACCGTCATCCGCATAACCGTAAGGCAGCGGTTCGCCCACAGCACCGCCAATAAATCCATTATAAGGTTTGAGGCTCGATCGCGCGTAAAGCAACCGCAGATTGAAAGAATTGCTGGGGGCGTATTCCAACTGCGCTGTCATCGTGTTGGAACTGTTGAACAAACCATCCCTGGGATTGCTAGCAGTATTATATACAGCAGGATTCAAAAATTCGGTATTTTCAGCCATATAAGCAGCCGTAAACCTGAGCGGTTTGGCAACTTGCCAAGTGACAGCAGCGCCCGATCCGCGATCGACTGCATTTAACAATGTACTTCCATTCGAGTTAAAACTCGTTGCCCCTTTCAGAAAAAATGTGAAACGGTTGCCGTCAAAATATCGATAATAATTCAATCGCGGCCCGATCGCAACTTGGACTTTATCTCCGACGGGAAACGTGTAGGACATCTCGCGAAGTCCCACAGCATTAGCCGTTGGCGCACCAGTTTGATCTAAAAAAGGACTTCCCCACGAGTTGTAAAAACCACCCGAAACTAATTCGTTTGCAGGCGAGTTGCCGTTGCCAAAAACCAACTGAGTTACGAGGGAATCTTTGCCAGTAAACGAAGTATTTAGAGTCAGGAAAGCGTAGTAACTAAAAGTAGTTTCAGGCTGCCCGCGCTCAACGCGAGTCGGTCGGTTGTTGGCATCGCGAGTCGGGGTAGCAAAGGGGCTTTCCGGGGCGGTGCGGCTGCGTTCTGCGGTGATATCGCCTGTCGGAAATGCTGAGGTGAGGTTGAACCAAACCGTCGCATTGAGTTTTGTGGTAGTTGAGAATTGATTCGATTCTAAATTCGCCGTGCGAGCTTCTAATACATCGATTCTACCGCGCAGCGTTGCTAGTTCTGCGGCAAATTCTTCTTGCAGTCTCTGGAGTTTCTGTAAATCCTCTTTTTTAACTAAATTCGAGGTTCCTGCTGTTATCAACTCAGCAACTTTATCGAGGCACGCATTCAAACCTGCGGCGAATTCGTAGCGAGTCATGGCTCGATTTCCGCGATAGGTGCCGTCGGGATATCCAGCTATGCAGCCGTAGCGTTCAACTAATGATTGCAGTGCTTGAAATGCCCAATCTGTGGGTTTAACGTCGCTGAGTTGAGAAACTGAGGTGACTTGTTCCATCTCCGGCGAGGCGGAAGGATTGGTTGCTTCTAAGCTGTCTGCCTGGACTTGGGTGATGTTTGTCGGTGCTGGTTTTTCTGGGGTTTGAATTGATTCTGATAAGAGGTTTGATTCGCTGGATTCTTGAGTTGCTGTATCTGTCGGTTGCAGATTATTTGGTTGGGAAGCTGCGGCGACTTCCGATTTTTTGTTTGTTGTTAGTTCCGGTGAAATATCTGCGGTTGATTCTAGAGTTTGCGTAGGCTTTGTCTCTGTGGAATTTGGCTCTACCGCAACTGGCCATCTAGTGGATTTTTCGGATGCTATATTTGTCTGCTTGACATCGTTGGCTTGAGAAATTTCTGCTGTTTTTTCGCTGTTTGTCGCGAGGGAAATACTCTCGGGTTTTTCTGGCTTTTGTGGTTTGGCATCAGCGATTATTTCTGGCGTTGATGCGGGATTTGGTGCTGTTTCAATTTGGGCGATCCTCTTCGTTGGCGTAGCCCCCGTAGGGGCGGGCTTCGCTAACGCACTTTGTGACTGGACGGCATCAACCAGCGGTAAGTCGGCTGGCGAGGCTATTGCTTGCTGAGTTTCTGTAGCGGCAACTTCCGCAGCAGAGCTTGCCGGAGAATGCAGCAGGCTCATACAAATTAGTGCTGGCGTTGCTGTCAGCAGGATTTGGGAATAAAAATTTTTAGACATTATCCTCACACCGTAAATATGTATGTTCAATCAAATTGTTTGTAGTAATGACTTTAGTCATTATTAAGAGAGGACTGAAGTCCTTACTACGAACCTTTTTAGGACTCTTTGTCCTTATTACCAACTTTTGAGGACTGAAGTCTTTACTACGAACCGGGATGCGGACTGAAGTCCTCACTACAAACCGAAGTAATCATTTTAGTCAGTTTTAAGTCAAGGGTTTGCGATCGGCAGCAGGAGGTAAAGCTCGCTGCTCTAGAGGAGGTAAGTAGCTTTCATCAAATATCTTATTGACTGGGGGAGCTTCTATTTTTAAGGCTCCTGCTACTTGTTTTGCTGTCGCTTCCAGACGAGTTGGATCGACTCCGCCCAAGCCAACTTTTTCAACTTCGGGAGAGATATAGAGTCTTTCTAGGGCGATTTGCAGGCGGCGCTTTTCGGCGTTTTTGTCCATCAAGCTATCTGCCGCTTTCGCTACCGACTCCAATCCGGCTGCTGGATCTTTTAATGTGTCTTGCAGTCCTTTAAAATACGCTCTCAAAAATCCTTTGACTACTTCGGGATTCTGGTCGAGAAACGCTTTTTGACCACGATCGCATTTCCGTACAAATCTAGACCGTTCTCATTATAGTAGAATACGTTTATATCTTCTGGCTTTTTGCCTGCTTTTTCTAATGCCGGGATGATGGTTGTGGCAAATCCGCTCACTGCATCGACATCGCCTTTAATTAGTAAGGTTTCCCGCAGCTTTGGTTCCATTGTAATCCACTCTACGCTGTCGGGCTGCACCCCTACTGTTTGGGCAAATACCGGCCACAGTTTGCGCGGTGCATCTCCTGGTGGAGATCCTAGCTTTTTGCCTGTCAATCCTTTAGGATCTGCAATGTTCTTCGACTTGAGGCTGACAATTGAAAAAGCCGATCGATTGTAAGGCACTGCAACTGCTACTACCGGATCGTTGGGATTCTTGGCGTTGAACTCCATCATCGAGTAAATATCGCCAAATCCGATCTCGAATTGACCTGCTGCTACTTTGGTGATGGCGTCTGACGAACCGTAGCCCCGCTCGATTTTAACATCCAATCCTTCTGCTGGGAAATATCCTTTGTCAATGGCGATCGTCAGCGGTGCATTGTCGCCTTATGTTTTTCTGTGCCTTATGATACTATTCTACAACTATTTTGGGGGAATGTATCGGGCGATCGGATGATATTTTCCAGTTTGTATGTGGTTGCGCGTTCACTCGCCCTCATGAGCGCTGAAACGCAAGTACGTACCAAAGAGCGCTGAAGCGCAACTACGTACCAAAGAGCGCTGAAGCGCAACTACGTGCCTGAAATTTCAGTCTTGTTTCCCAATTGCTGACTCAAGGCGAAACCGCGCAATCTCATAGATTTCTGTTAAAGCCTGCTGCATTTCAGTTTCTGGGGAATTGTTGAGGCGGCGCTCCAATGCTTCAAGAATGCTGGTTTTTGTGTGGTTTTTCACCGCCACAATGAAGGGAAAACCGAACTTTTCGCGATATTCTAGGTTGAGGAATTGCAGGCGATCGAACTCTGCGACAGATAGCCGATCCAAACCTGCGCCGGCTTGTTCGTTAACCGATGCTACAGCCATTTTTGCTTTGCTTCCCAAGTCCGGGTGTGCTTGAATTAATGCTAATTTTTCTTCCCCAGTCATGGAATTGACGGCTGTTACCATTTTAGCGTGCAAGTCGGCTGTGGAGGCAAAAGGGCGATCGTCCCAAGTGCAACGGGCGACTGTGGGAGTGCGTTCAAAAATCGCGCCCAAGGCTTCTGTAAATACCTCCTGGCTCATTTCGTTGAGTTCAATGAGAGAGTATTGCATTGTCGATCGCATGAATTAATTTTAGTAGTATGTCATTCGGAGTGAAACGAAAAAAATTGCGGACTAAAGTCCTCACTACAAACTGTCAACTGTCAACTGTCAACTGTCAACTGTCAACTGACTTTAGTTTGTTCAACTTCGCCGTGGGCTTTTAACAGTGCAGCAATTTTGCGGCGGATGATGATTCCCGGCTTATCTGTCAGCATATGCTGTTCTTGTGCGATGTCGAGCGGTACGTCCCAATCTGTTGTTTCTAAAATCCGCTTGTCTTCTAAAGTAACAGCGCGATCGAAGGCGATAATATCGCTGGTTTTTGCCTCGCTTTCGGTATCGTTGCGGAGGCAAAACTGCACCATTTGAGAAGTTGAATCGTCAATCGGAGTCATGGTATTGACGATGATGTGAACGAGTCCGTTTGGGTAAGCAATCCGCAGCTTGACGGTAAACGGCAAAAACCAAATTCCGTCTATTGTCCGCACGGTTTCTGCTTGCTCTATGTTTAAGTTTTGCTGTTGTTCGGCGGGATTGGCGACACCCAAAACACTTCGGTAATGCAGTTCCCATTCTGTTTCTGTAAACTCCATCACATCGGGCGTGAGATGCTCTTCGCTGCCGAAAGTTGCGGTATGTACAAAAGTAGGATGAGCCATATCTAATTCGTTTTCCATCACCCGCAATCCCGCACAATTCCAAGGTTCGTAAAATTCGTGAATTTGGCGGTAGTTGGGGTCTGCTGCTTCGGTAATATTGGGAATCTCGGCGATTGGTTCCCCCAAACAAACCCAAACGTATCCGTAGCGATCGCAAGCCTGATAAGATTTTACTTTGTAGTTGCCAGAAATCGAGCCGTTTGGCTGTTGCGGAACGCTGACACAAGTTCCTGACGAGTTGAATGTCCAGCCGTGGTAAGCACAGGAAATGTTGCCGCTGACAACTTTTCCCAGGGAAAGTTTAGCAGTGCGGTGACAGCAGCGGTCTTCTACTGCTGCGGGTTTACCTTCAGAATCGAGCCAAAGTGCGATCGGCTGATCTAATAATACAAAAGGTTTTGGCTCCCCGGACAATTCGGCTGTGGGAATCACTGGATACCAGAATCTTTTGAAAACAGCTTGCTTGGTAACTAACATAATTCCTCCTCTTTTAAATAATAACTCAACCCATCTTCGTTCCATCCGCTACATCCGTTCCAAAATCCGTTGCCGAACTTCCTTCTTTTCAACTACCGCGATAGGTACTGTAAGACCAAGGAGAAACAAGCAAAGGTACGTGATAATGTGCGGTAACATCCGCGATGCCGAACTGAATTGGAACGCTGTTTAAAAAAGGCGGATCGGGCAAATTTTGACCAGATTGCGCGAAGTATTCGCCAACTGCAAATACTAATTCGTAAATTCCCGATTTGAACTCGCTTTCTGATAATAGCGGAGCAGCCGTGCGGCCGTCAGCATTAGTTGTTACAGTTTTTAGCAGGATCTTGGCGCCGGAGTTGGGGTCAATTGATTGTAGGGCGATCGACATATTTGCAGCCGGACAGCCGCGGGCTGTGTCGAGAACGTGAGTAGTAAGTTTGCCTGACATTATTTTCAACAGTTGACAGTTAACAGTTGACAGTTGACAGTTTGATAGCGACATCTACCTAGAAGGAAGAGGATTTGAGTAATGAATAGTCTGATTTTAATTTCTCCCTCAAATGGAGAGGCTTTCAATCCATTCTTTCAGACCAGGTTAAATGCTGATTTTTGCTCGATTTTTCCGCTAATTTTTTCGTGGTAAGATAAGAGAATAACAGAGGTAGAGCCTCTGCATATCCGTTTTCAAGAACAGCCAGGTAACCACTTTACATCCGCTACATCCCGCACATTGCTCGTTGCCAAACTTCCTTCTACTTAGTGTAACGGGCCTGCCATGATGACTTTGGCGATCGCATCTGTCACATCAGTTGGCCGTTCCTTAGCCAGTTGTTCGTACCAAAGTTGTGTCACCTGCGGATCTTTGCCGTGAATTTGTTCGGCACGCTGGCGCGCTTTTTCGACAACTGCATTCGCCCGCTGCTTGCGCTCAGTTTCGTAGCGTTTGAGGGCGTATTCTACGCCTAAATTCGTAGTCGAAAGGTAGTTGCTGAGTACCAGTCCATCTTCCATGGCTTGACAGCCTCCCTGGCCCAAATCCGGGCAGGTAGCGTGGGCGGAATCTCCCAGCAAAGCAACTCTACCGCGAACGTAGGAGTCGATCGGGCCTACGTCGTGAATTTCCGGGCGGGCGACTGTTGCGGGATCGAATCTTTCTATCAGCAATTGCACTGGTTCGGCCCAACCTGTAAAATGTTCTTTAAGTTCGGCTTTGTAATTGTCGGGATTGGCGGGAGTTCCTGTGGGTAACGGAACATCGAAGAAAAAGTAAAATCGATCGCCCGCTACGGGCATTAATGAGGCGCGCTTGCAGTCACCGACATAAATCGCCCAAGTATTTTTCGGCGCAAGTGCTTCATCCGCCGCTACTAGCCCGTTCCAATTGATATAACCGCCGTATTTCGGCTGTACTTCGCGGCCCAATACATGGGTTCGCAAAATTGAGCGCACGCCGTCAGCAGCCACCAACAAATCGCCGCGCGCTTTGTCTCCGTTCTCAAAAATTGCAGTTACTTTGGTTGCGTCTTCTTCCACGGCAATACATTTGCGATCGAGCTTGACTTCTCCCTTAAAAGCTGCTAATAACATTTGTTGTAAGTCGCGGCGCGCCACCGGATAAGGACGCTGACCGACTTGTTTAATTAGTGGCATTAAATCGATGTCATTTAGCAGTTGACCGATTTTGGTGCGGTATTCCATGCGCTCCATTTTTCCGCCAATTTGCGCCATTTTTTCGCCTAAACCAAGGCGGTTGAGAACTTTGACGCCGTTCGACCACATGGAGATACCAGCGCCTGCTGGACGCAGTTCTTTGACGCGATCGTAAATTGCAACTTCATAACCTGCTTGTTGGAGGGCGATACCCGCAGTTAAGCCACCAATTCCGGCACCGATAATGACAACTTTTAAGTCGTGCATTCTGTGTTTCTCCTGCTGAGTGAAATCCTAATACATACTATTTTAGATTTTAGATTTTAGTATCGAGAATTACATCTATTTTATTTATATCAAGGTCTGTCAATCACCCGTAATACGAACCTGTTTGTAGTGAGGACTTTAGTTCTTCAGGTTTGTAGTGAGGACTTTAGTCCTTCTTGGATTCGGACTAAAGTCCGTACTACAAACCTAAAAAAACAACTTACACACCATACATATTAATTTGGAATTAGCCTAAAAACTTGGTTAATTCACCAAGATTTTGCCCAATCGCATTTGTCCCGCGAATGTGAGACAGGGGAGAACCTCCGTACAAAAAACTATCCAAGCTGACTTGATAATTTTGCTGCACCGCTAAATCCAGCCACAAATTCTTAAATGCCGCTCCCGGTTTGTAGTCGGGAATGTTATGCTGGTAGTAGGGAAAACTATCAAGGCAAGTATTGAAAAAGTTCTTGCGGCCGCAATGCTTTAAATACTGATATCGCGGTTTGAATTCAGTTTGATTTTGCAAGACTGTATGAATCGTATCCGCTAAGGATTCCGCGTCAAATTTGGAATAAAGACCCGCACCTTCCGGGAAAACGGGCGAGTTTCCTCGGGCGTATTGGTTGAATTCTTCAAAACAAATTACGGGTACGTTGCAACTCATGGCTTCGGTAATTCCCCGGTTTTTGCCTTCGAGGAGGGAACCCAGGACGAATGCTTGCGCCCGCGAATAATAGTTAGGGATTTCTTGATAGTAGTCAACTCGCGGCAGTAAGTTGATGTAGTCGGAGGTATTTCCTAAAATTGTTTCAACTTCGTGCAATTCTTTTAAGGCGTTCTCGTCGAGAGTTTTCAAGTTATTAACATCAAAGTCGTGACCGCTGACAACTGTTAATTTTATGAGTTTTTGCGGATACTTTTGCCGATAAATTTTTAAGGCTTTGGCAATCATCGGCAAGTTCTTTTCTTCGGAAAATCGGGCGACTGCGAGGATGTCGATGTCTTTGGCGGGGACGTTGCGAGGGGAAATTAAGTATTCGTTGATAAAGTCGGTGTCTTGTAGCGGTATAATTGGTTTGTTGGCGCGATCGGGATATGTTTCGCGAAACCACTTGGATCGCTGCGGATTTTTGTATAAACTGGAGTAAGCGTCGGCTACGGGTGCCCAGGAGTAGGAGATTCCGGGGGAATAGGTGAAGGAATGAAATACTGAGGAAAGTTGGGGAAATAGTTTATTGATGAGTTCGACTCCTTCGCTGAAGTAAATCCCTTTGATGAATTTTCCTTCGTAAAACAGCGGGGGAAGCAAGACGTAGAAACTGACTGTATCGAAGCGGTGGGGTTGGTCTTCAAATATCTCCCAGCTAAAAGCGTCTAAGTCTGCATAGATTTCGGCGATTGGTTTGTTGATGTGCGGGTTGCGTAAGTAGGGTTTTTGGCGATCGTAGTTTCCGCGTACCATAGAATTTTTAGTATGATTATTTAACTTTTTTATTTAACCGCAGAGGGCGCAGAGGGCGCAGAGGAGGAGAAGAGAGAGTTTTTTACCAGAAAAAATTGGTTGAAAGCCTCTCCCTTTGAGAGAGAAATTAAAATCAGGCTATTCATTATTCCAATCCTCTTTCTTTTAGGTAGAGGTCGCTCTCCAACTGTCAACTGTCAACTGTCAACTGTCAACTGTTATCGCCTATTGTGAGGGCGAGTTGGTAGATTTGGCGTCGGGGAATAGATGTTTGTTGGGCTAGCTGTCGGCTGGCTTGGGAACGACTTACACCTGCTGTTATTAATGTTTGCAATTCGGCTTTGATGGCGTCTTCTGAGAAAATTGGTGCGTTTGTTTGGACACCGGCAATCACTAGGGTAAATTCTCCCTGGGGTTCGCGATTGGTATAAAGTTCGATCGCACTTTCCATACTACCGCGCCAAAATTCTTCGTGCATTTTCGTCAACTCCCGTGCCAGCACAATCTGTCTGTCGCTTCCCAAGGTGTTTGCTAAATCTTGTAAAGTTTGCCGCAACCGGTGCGGAGATTCGTATAAGATAATAGTGCGCGATTCTATTTGCAAATTTTCTAAACTCCGCTGGCGTTCTTGACCTTTGGTGGGTAAAAATCCTTCAAACACAAATCTGTCTGTAGGTAATCCCGATGCACTTATCCCAACTATACAAGCGCTCGGGCCGGGAATCGGAATAATATTGATATTAGCATCGGCGCAGGCTTTGACTAACTCGTATCCGGGGTCAGAAATTCCCGGCATTCCGGCATCTGTGACGAGGGCGATACTTTTTCCTAACAGCAGTTTATCGATTAATTCCGGGAGTCGCTGTTGTTGGTTATGTTCGTGATAGCTGATTTGGGGCGTTTTGATTTGAAAGTGGTGTAAAAGTTTGCCTGTGTGGCGCGTGTCTTCGGCAGCGATGAAGTCTGCTGTTTGCAAAATTCGGATGGCGCGATATGTCATATCTTCCAGATTGCCGATCGGCGTTCCGACAATGTACAGTGTTCCTGTATTGGGATTTGCTTGCATTTTGATAAAAAGAAGGAAGGAGGCAACGGATAATGTACGGGATTTAACGGATGGAAGATGATTAAACCGCGAAGACGCGAAGGACACGAAGGAAGAAGGAAGGAGGCTTTAGGGAAGAACAGATTTAATAATAGATGTAAAAGATAATATGAAAACTGGATTGTTTTTGGGATTGGCAACTTTGGATTTAGTTTATTTAGCCTCCAAGCCTCCGGGGGAAAATCAGAAAGTTGTTGCTGTTGATTCTACCATTGCTGCGGGCGGGCCGGCGACAAATGCTGCGGTCGCTTTTAGCGGTTTGGGGAATGCGGCGGTGTTGGCGGGAGTTTTCGGCACTCACGCGATCGCCCAATTAATCCGTGCAGACTTAGCAGAGTACAATGTCAGGATAATGGATTTGCAGCCAGGGCGATCGCACTCTCCGCCAGTCTCTTCGATTATCGTAACTCAAGCAACGGGCGATCGGGCAGTAATCTCAGTCAACGCTACTAAATCCCAGGTTGACAGCCAAGCAATTAGCCAGGATATTTTAACCTCAGTTAATATCATACTATTTGACGGACATCAAATCCCAGCCAGCCAAGAAATTGCTCAACTCGCCCAATCAAAAAACATTCCAATCGTCCTCGATGGCGGCAGTTGGAAACCCGGATTAGAAAAAATATTGCCCTTCGTTGAATGGGTTGTGTGTTCGGATAACTTTCATCCGCCCGACTGTCACAATTCCGAACAAGTCTTTGCTTATCTCTCAGCAGCCGGAATTCCCAACATTGCCATCACGCGCGGCGAAAAACCAATCCAATACTTGTGCAAAGGAAGTTTTGGTAGTTTAGAAGTGCCCCAAATACAAGCCGCAGACACATTAGGCGCCGGCGACATCTTTCACGGCGCTTTCTGTCACTACATTTTACAAAAAAACTTTACAAACGCCCTAAGCGCCGCAGCTAAGACAGCTTCCGATTCCTGCAAATATTTCGGAACCCGCCAATGGATAAAAAATCTGCAACCTTAACTGAAAATTAACAAAAAAATCCGGACAAAAGCGATCGCACCCAGAAAACTCAAACAGCCAACACTCATTAAGCTAAAATAGTTATAGCAACCCTTTCAAAACTTTTCAACTCCTCTCCTCTCTTCCTTCGCGCCCTTTGCGTCTTCGCGGTTCGCAAAAAAAAATCACAAATCCAACCAGATTGCTATATTAGTTAAGCAACTTCAAGCAAAACAAAACCACCCCAAAACAAAACACTCCAATCATGCCTGACACCCAACCCCTAACCATCACACTTCCCCCTTTGCGGATTACCCTAACCGAAGAACAACAGGTTAATCTAGAATGGCTGACGCAAAACTTGCCCAACCTACTCGCAGCAGCGCCAAGCAAACCAGAAGTCCCCGACAACCTAAAACAGTGGGTGGCGGCCAACAAATTATTAAATCAACCAGATGCAGACATCATTCAAGGCCTAATAAATACAGGCATTGATGCCGAAACAGCAACCGCAGAAGTTACCAAAATATCCTCTCATCCGTACTTCCAAGCAGGCAGCCATTACGTGCAGTTATTGCAGAAACTGGAATCGCAACTCACCATTAACAATCAATTAGCAGCCCTCTCTTCCAAGTTTGGCACAATCGAACGCAAAAGCAGTCTTTCCCGAGAGTATTTTCTGGAAAATTATTACGCTAAAAATACTCCGGTAATTATTACCAACATCATGCACAACTGGAAAGCATTACAGTTGTGGACGCCGGAGTATTTGCAGGAAAAATACGGCGATGCAGAGGTGGAAATTCAAGCCAACCGCAATTCCGATCCGGATTACGAAATTAAGATACACAACCACAAAAAAACCGTTCAGTTCCGCGAATATATAGATATGGTCGTCAACGGCGGCCCTAGCAACGACTGCTACATGGTTGCTAACAACCAAACTTTGGAAAGAGAGGAATTTAAACCGCTATTCAACGACTTTGAAATTTTCCCAGAATATCTGACTCCCGACGATACCAAAGGCAGAATTTTCTTTTGGTTTGGCCCGAAAGGTACAATTACACCGCTACACCACGACCCGGTTAACTTAGTTTTAGCACAGGTATCGGGACGCAAACTGATTAAGTTGATTTGTCCGCAGCAAACACCTCTGCTTTACAATCATGTCGGAGTTTTCAGCAAAGTTGACGGTGAAAATCCTGACTATGACAAATATCCGCTTTACAGAAATGCGAAAATCATTGAGGTGATTTTGGAACCGGGAGAGGTTATCTTTATTCCTGTGGGTTGGTGGCATCACGTAAAATCGCTGGATGTGAGTATTTCGGTTTCGTTTACTAATTTTGTGTTTCCCAATTATTACGAATGGAAATATCCTCATATTAATTGGTCGTAGATTGGGGTTCGGTTCACAAAAACATTCCCAAAATCCTGTAGGTACTGTCTTGACAAGTCAAGAAGGGGCGATAGAAAAATTGAGTCGAAAGACTTTTGGGACTTGAAAACCCCAAAAGCTAAATGCACCAACTAAAGTCTTCTCTTCATCCCTTGGGCTTGTCTTGACAACTAGAATAACTTCTAGCCCTACTTATTCAGCCGATACCATTGTCCTCCATTCAAATCTCTATTCTCTCTCTGTGTCCTCTGTGTTCTCTGCGGTTAAATTATTCCCATACAACTGGGAACGATAATATTAGTTTTACTAAAGAAGGACTAAGGTCCTCACTGGCAATGGTTCCGTGAAGTAGGAGGCGAAAAGTCTTGCTAAAAGATACTCAGAAGGCATATCGAATCGTAAATAGTTGAAACCAAGAAAGACCAACTTCAAGAATTCCTAACTTGACAGCAGGAACGCTTTTAGTGGTGAAATGAACTCGAACTGGCGTTGTGTATTAATACCAATTCACTATGAAGTTGCACTTAATGTAGCTTCAAGGATATAGTCCCAGCCACAGAGTGATAAAACTACCTCGTTCGTGAGAGATTTAATGATTGTATTTACCTGTTCTTTGAGTTTATC
>NZ_JAHRFA010000129.1:0-14024 GCF_020883045.1 Microcoleus sp. CAWBG58
GCACGATCGCCCTTTTAACCTGTAGGGGCGGGTTCACCAACCATCTCTAATGAGTACCAACAATCTTAATAAACCCGCCCCCACCCAACAAGAGATTCACGATCGCGCTTTTAACCTGTAAGAGTGGGTTCACCAACCATCTCTAATGAGTACCAACAATCTTAATAAACCCGCCCCCACCCAACAAGAGATTCACGATCGCCCTTTTTGATAAAATTGAGGAATGTACGATCGCAATTCTATCCCTGGGTGACGAGAAACCGGGTTTCTGCGAATAAGGTCTGCTGAGTACGAAGCATATAAAAATAAAGCCAGTTTCTGAGATTGTGCGATCGAATTTCTGTCGTTAGGTGAGGGCGGGTTTTTTCAACAGTTGACAGTTGACAGTTGACAGTTGACAGTTTGAGAGTGACCTCTACCTTTGAATCCGAGGATTAGAGTAATGAATAGTCTGATTTTAATTGATACCGAAAAAGCTTGGGGATTTCAACCAATTCTTTATGGTAAATTGTCGATGTTCATTATAGATAGTGGTGAACCCGCCATTACAGGATTATCGATAATGCTGCAAGATATCCCTTCTACTCAACCTACACTCTAATCTCTTTTCTCAATCTGTAAATTAGCATCATTTTTACTTAAAAAAGCATCGATCGCATTTACTCAAAATTTACTCAACAACTCAACAACTATGTCTACCCAATTCCAAGCCGAAGTCTTCCAAAATCCCTACCTTCATCAAGGTTCCAGAGAAGTCAATGCCATTATGACCGTCACTGTCCGTGGGGACGAAACCATCGGCATCGCACCTCAAACAGGAGGCAAACTCTTCGGGATTATCTGCGATATTTCCGGTTCGATGCAGGGCGCAAAAATCCACGCCGCCAAAAATGCGATGATTAAACTCGTGCAGTTAATTCCGGCAGATACCTCCTTTTTTATCGTGGTAGGTTCCACTCGCGCCCAGGTAATTTTTCCCACTTCCCCAGCCACAGCAGAAAACAAAGCCCGCGCCATTTCGCAAATTAAAGAAGTCCAAGCCAGTGGCGGTACATTAATTTCCCAATGGCTGGAAGCTGCACTAACGCAGTTCAAACAGATGCCAAATGCCGTCAGACAAGCCCTATTGCTTACCGACGGGCAGAACGATGATTCCGATCAAAAACGCCTGGAAAACGTGCTGCAAGCGTGCGAAGGTGTATTTCAGTGCGATTGTCGGGGGGTGGGAACCGACTGGCGCGTCAAGCAGCTTCAGTTCATTGCCAACAAGCTACTCGGAACCACCGATATCATCCCCAACGCGGTGCAAATAGAAGCGGATTTCCAAACCATTCTCGCCCAAGCAATGACTAAAATGGTGAGTGATGTCGCCTTGCGTTTGTGGACTCCCCAAGGGGCAAAGGTGCGATTCTGCAAGCAAGTTAGTCCCGAAATTGTCGATTTGACCGATCGCGCTCAATCTATTAAACCGCAAGTTTGCGACTATCCGACAGGGGCTTGGGGAACGGCAGAATCCCGCGATTACCACTTCTGCATTGAGGTGAATCCCGGAAATGTGGGAGATGAGATGCTGGCGGGACGGGCGAGTTTAGTTTACACCGCTGATGGGGTGGAAACAAAAATTACCGAGGCGCGGATTCTAGCGGTGTGGACGGATGACGAACAGAAATCTACGAAAATCGATCGGCGAGTGGCACACTACACGGGGCAAGCTGAACTGGCACAAACCATTCACGAAGGACTCGAAGCCCGCGATAAAGGTGATGTAGAAGCGGCGACGGCTAAGCTGGGAAGGGCTGTCAAACTCGCCCATGACTCCGGAAATGAGGCGACGGCGAAACTGCTGCGCCAGGTGGTGGAGGTGGAAGACGCACCCACGGGAACCGTTCGTTTGAAGCGGAATGTGGCGAAGGAAGACGAAATGGCATTGGAAACTCGATCGACTAAAACAGCACGAATTTCGAGAAATTAGCCATCCCAAATCTATAGCAGTTAACAGTTGACAGTTGACAGTTGACAGTTGACAGTTACATAGTACGAGCATCAATTTATGACATTATTTATGTCCTAACCTATGTGGCGGTTGCTATAGAATCCAAAATCTACAATCCAAAATCTGCAATCTAAAATTCCAAATTACAAAATCCAAAATCGTATAGATAATTATGTCAGTCTATCAGTGTCCAAAAGGTCACGAATCGATCGAATCCGATTATTGTTCGGAATGCGGCGCAAAGATTAATGGAGGTGCGGCTGTCGAAGCCAAAAGTCCGCCCGTTCGAGTTGCCACAGCTACAATTAACTGTCCCGATTGCGCGACTCCCCACGAGGAAGATAGCGGCAACTTCTGCGAAATTTGCGGCTATAACTTCGTCACGGGTGCGAGTGGAGAAATTCCAATTCCCAAAGGGATCGCTTCGCAAATCGCCTCTTCTAACCCGGATGCAGGTACGATAGATGCGGGCGCAACCCTTGTTTCTCCGACATCTACCCCACCCACAACGACAGGAACTCCCGAACTCCTCATCACAGTCGATCGCACTTTGGGCTGCGAAGGTAGCCCGGAACCGCCCCCGTTTACACCGCTAACTTTCCCTCTGGAACAACCCAGTACCCTCATCGGACGCACTAGCGATGTCCGCGCCATTTATCCAGATCTCGCCCTCGATTTGGACGATGCCATTTCCCACCGCCACGCCGTCATTCACCGCCAACCAGATGGGGCCTTAATCCTGCGGGATATCGGTTCTACCAACGGTACGTTTCTCAATGGAATTGAAGTTGCGCCGATGACAGATATTAGTTTGAAAAATGGGGATGAAATTACATTAGGACATTGGACAAAGCTGACTGTTAATGTTACCCAGTCTTAACTGGCAGGCAAATCGTTCAACAGTTGACAGTTGACAGTTGACAGTTGACAGTTGACAGTTGACAGTTGACAGTTGATAGTTGACCGTTCGAGAGCGACCTCTACCCTTAAGTCCGAGGATTGGAGTAATGAATAGTCTCATTTTAATTTCTCCCTCAAAGACTTGGGGCTTTCAACCAATTCTTTCTGGTAATTGATAAAAACGGCCCCACCAATGACAAATTATATCATGTCCGATAGATTGCCACAATAACAAAAACGGTTCTTAGTGCGGACTTAAGTCCGCATCTTTTAACCAATTACCCATTACCAAATATATGAGCCAAGTTACTCGCAATTATCCTTCAGAAAAAAAAAACAGTTCGATCGCAAATTGGCAAACCAAATTCACCACCCCTCAGATTCACGGTTCGTAGTGCGGACTTAAGTCCGCATCTTTTTACCAATTACCAATTACAAAATATATGAGCCAAATTACTAGCAATTCTCATTCAAAAAAAAAGCCCAGTTCGATCGCAAATTGGCAAACCAAATTCACCACCCCTCAGATTCTGCGATGGGGATTGTACCTGGTGTGGGGAGTCAGCCTTTTAGCCTTGGTGACTGCCAATCAAGCAGTGAGAATGCAGCGCAATGCGATCGAAACCATCGGCAAAAATACCGCACCCAGCGTCTTAACTGCCCAGCGAATTAAAGATAGCCTCGCCGATTTGGATGCCAATGCTGCTAACGAATTGCTCGTCAAACCGGGTGAGAATCCTGAAGCAGTTAAAGAGTATCGGAAACGGCAAGAAAAACTGTCTAAACTCCTAGCATTAGCCGCGGAGAACATTACGGAGGGGGATGCAGAACGCCAACAGATTCGCACCCTGATGCTATCGTTGGGGGACTACATGACGCAAATCGAACGGGCGCGATTGGCGAATGAACGGGGCGATTCGCGATCGCTTTTGGAGGCGTATCGCAAAGCAGCAAACATTTTGGACTCGATTTTACTGCCTGCTGCCGAACAATTGCAGAAGGTTAACTTAGAGAGTCTGGATCGAGCTTATATCTCACAAAAAGCTCGATCGGCAAACCTGTTGTTTCTCGCTGTTATTGGCAACCTCTTGCCACTTGTCGCATTGGGACTATTGCAACTGTTTCTGTACCACCGGATGCGCCGCAATGTCAATCCCTATTTGCTAGGGGCTACCCTATGTGCGATCGTCTTTTTGTTTTATATCACCAATGCACTAACTGCGGCTTCCTATCACCTAAAAGTCGCCAAGGAGGATGCCTTCAACTCGCTTTTGCCGTTGCGACAGGCTCGCGCTATTGCCTACAGTGCCAATGCCGATGAAAGCCGCTATTTACTCGATCGAGAATTGGCGCCTCAACACGAACGCAACTTTGTTGAGAAAATGGCAAAAATTGTCGTCATCCCCGGCAATTTAAATTTTGAATCCCTAGCTAAAGAATTCAAGCAATCCAACGTCAAGGATGTCGCGGGCTTTAGTGGATTATTCGCCGAAGAATTTGCCAATATTACCTTTAGTGGAGAGCGAGACGCGGCGGTGGAAATGTTATCGGCATTTGGGGTTTATGTTAACATAGACAAACAGATTCGCTCGTTGGCAAATAGCGGCAAAAAAGCTGAAGCGATCGCACTGTGTACGGGCAACGATCGGGGGCAATCTAATTGGGCGTTCCAGCAATTCCTTAAGCAACACCAGGATGTCACCGAAATTAATTTTACAGCGTTTACGACTAATCTCGATCGAGGGTTCCAAAGTGTGGGGTACGTGCCAGATAAATCTAAGCAATCAAGTGATGATATTTTGCAGGGGGCTATGCTCGATCGAGCGTTTAAAAATACGTACCAAGTTGAGATATTCAGTCTGGGGTTAATTAGTGCGATCGCTATTTTAACGTTTTTGGGACTCAATTTGCGTTTGAAGGAATATTCTTGATATTCCAGCGAGTTGGTTATCGAAAATCATGCACCAATGTCAATTGAATGCAGTGCGATCGCTCGCCAAAGAGCTCGCGATTATTGTAGATATTGTAGGGTGCGTCAGCCATTAGCCTAATTTTTAGATGGGGAGCCAAGAGAAGTGGCTGACGCACCCTACAACGACATATCAGACTGTCAAAATAAATGTTTTTTGCAAACATGAAATTCTTCCTATTGATAATGGTGCAAGATGTCAGTTATATCAAGTCCGGTCGATTACCATAACAAAAACCGTTCGTAGTGTGGACTTTAGTCCGCAGTATGTTGCGGACTAAAGTCCACACTACGAACCTAACTTATTGCGGTCAATCGATCGTATACGATATTATATCGACTTAAAAGAACGATTCAATACCTTTTCATACTCACTGACAAGCTGGATTGCTTGCTCTAAAGGAGTGGGTCGAGTATATAATAAGTCCTTAGCTTGTTGGGCAATTTGACTCAACTGTTCGTTTTCTGCCATTCCTTTAGCTAATGCTTTAGCTTGGAGTGCTTGGAGTCGTCCTCGCAATTCTTGACGCATTTCTAGGGCAGTTTGATTGTCTGTACAAGCTTGCTGTTGAGCGGATAAATATTCTTGCGTTCTGATATGCCAATTATGTAAACCAATCTTAACAGGTTGCAATATGCCTTCTTTAAATTTAATTTCTAGCCGAGCAAGCCACTGATTTAAAGCTTCAATTTGTTCATTTGTTAAAGGCTGCGATCGTGTTGCAGTTTCTGTTATTTTTTCCTGATACTCTGCAAAAATAGTTTGATGTTGCTGATTTAAATGAATTAAGTTTTGCAGAAGTTGATGCGCTTGAGATAATTCTTGTTTAACCGATGCTTTTTGCCGAGCGATTTCCTCTAAATACTGTCTCGCTCGAATGATAATTGGTTCAATTTCTCGCTCGAACTCATCGCTGACACCTAAAGGATCGCAGATAATGCGATCGCCAAAATCGAGCAACTTTTGCTGGGCAACTGCTAGTTCATTACTCGTCCGAACACCGAGAGAGTCAGCTAAAGTTTGGAGCGATCGCATTTCAGTTTGGGATCGCGTCAGTTGTGCTGCTAAATGCGATTGTGCCGTCTCTACTGCCACAACCACATCCTTCGCAACTTGAAAAGCAGCAGTCATCACTTCCAGTAATTTCGCAGGTGCAATTGCACTTTGGGTTTGGGCTGCACTTAGTAAGTTTCGCTGTGCTAGAGGAATTTGTTGTTCGCCAAGTTGAATCGAATTTCCCGTTAAAAGATATTCAATTTCACGCAGTTGAGATTCTGCACTGGAACTCAAAAACTTAGGAACTTGCTTGCGGAGAATGACAGCCCGATCGATGGTTTTCACTAACAAATCAAAATTCTGAAAGAGGTCATTCATCGCACTGAGTGCGGGAACAACCTTTGCTTTTGTTTTGCCAGTCAACTCAACGTCAGACGGCATTGCAGTCAGTTGTTGATAAGTTGGCAATCCATGCAAGTCAATCAGATTTTGACTGATGCGATCGAGATTCTGTTTCCACTGGGCTAGCAGGCGATCGATTTGTTCTACATTCACGGTGGCAATTTCGATTATCTATATTTGTGCAGTAGATTACCATTTTATCAATTTAAAATCTAAATTAAAGTATTGTCTCTATCTAAATGAGTCCGGATGTATTCCCGAAGCTGAATTTCAGGGTAAAATTTGAGTATCTGCCATCTTCGATCGAACTCGCATTCGGGTGCGTCTGGGTTTTGTAAAAAGCATTTTTTCTTTGAGTGCGAGCTGTCGCGAACTTGCGTATTGTAAAATATGGGAGCTTTTAAGCTCGCACTATAATAATGTAAAACTGAGATGCTCCAGATCGAACTCGCATTCTGCCATTCATAGGTTATTCGCGGGATGCCTAAGCTGTTGCGACATTTAAATTGTATCTTTCGATGACTGTGGAGAATTCTATCTTCCTCTGCCCTTCTCCCTCGCTCCCTCTCAATCAGGATATACAATTTAAATAGGCGAGAGGCAACCTCGCACGATGTTTATTAAAAAATTAATCAATCATAAATATGAATTTGACGATCGCCCGACAACTCTTTTATCAAGAAATTAATCAGCCAGACGCTTCGATCGATCTGGCGAAAGCTGCGCTGTACGTGGCTTTGGAAGAATACCCTAATTTTGAGCCTCTAGATTATCTCAGCGTACTTGACACGATCGCCGATCGAGTGCGTTTGCGCCTCCCGCCACAGAATTATCCGCTGCGGATCATTCAAACTATTAACCGCTATTTGTATGACGATTTGGAATTTTCGGGCAATAATGCTGATTATTACGACCCCCGCAATAGCTTTTTGAATCAAGTGATCGATCGCCGTACTGGTATTCCTATCTCTTTATCTTTGGTTTATTTGGAGGTTGCTAAGCGGATTGATTTTCCGATGGTGGGGATTGGGATGCCGGGACATTTTTTGATTAGGCCGGATTTTGAGGATGCTGGGATTTTTGTCGATGCCTTTAATGGTGGCGAGATACTATTTGCTGAAGATTGTCAAGGGAGACTTAGTCAAATTTACGGTCAACCTATGGAGTTGCAGCCGGCTTTTCTCGCGCCAGTAAGTCCGCGGCAGTTATTGGGGCGAATGCTGGGAAATCTGAAGGCGATTTACTTTCAACAGGGTGACGCTATGAGGTTTCTGGCGGCGATCGATCGGCTTTTGCTGCTGTTTCCTGATGCACTGGGGGAAAGGCGCGATCGCGGAATTCTCTATTATCAACTGGGGCGCTTGGCCGAGGCGCGGCAGGATTTGGAACTATACCTGACAAATGCTCCGAATGCTGAGGATGCTGCTAGAATTCGCCTATTGCTCGAAAGGCTCAATCAGAACTAAACTTAAATTTGCGATCGCTACTCGAGCTTGCAGCTATTGCCTCCCACAACATCACAGGTAAAACTGACAATCTATAATACTGGTGCGCGATCGCCAAATCTCGCTTTTATAAGTTTTGCAAAGGTATATAAAATTGTCAAATCTAAAAGTGTAACATATAGATTGTAAATTAACACCTATCTTTTGATAGGTTCAAGTTGATAGACATGACTGTAAAATGACTAGGTCATTTACCCGGAAAAATTGGTTTAAAGCCCCAAGCCCGATCGGGAGAAATTAAAAACAGATGATTAATTACTCCAATCCTCGGACTTCCAGGTAGAGAGAGGTCGCTGTCAAGCAGTCAACTGTCAAGCAGTCAACTGAATGAAGGAACACCTGAGTCCACTTTCCCGACTGATACCTGGGCATTCGATCGAACGAAAAAGTATTTTGACGTAAAGAGGCATAAACTCATGAACTTTAAGTTTCAACAAGGTTATCTCAACGGAATGCAACCGCAGTCAGCCCATTTAGCCAAAAGAATCTCAAAGTCTTTATCATTAGGTTTGGCGCTTTTGGTGGGAACAAGTACAGTATTGCTGAGCAGTGGCAAAGCCTTTGCATTAGACAAAGTTACTGTAAAATACGGTGCTGTTGACGTAACTTTACCCATGAGCGATTTGCAAAGCTTTGCACAAACCGGCAAACCATCATCTCAATTGCAAAGCGTTTTGAGTCTTGCGAAACAAACTCCCGAATCGGTGCGCGAAATATTAACGCGAGAAGTGGCTTTAGAACCCCAAATAGTCTCGCGGCTGGCAAATACTTATTTTGGGGAAATTGTTTTCAAACAATTGGGCGAAGTTGCTTATACCCCGGCTACAAAGGCACAAAGCGCGCCGGCACTGCGCGATGCTTTAGTCGCAGCTTCCAAAGATGGCAAAATATCGCTGATGGAAGTGATGCAAAATTACACTCCTCCTGCGTTAGAAGTTGATGGCAATCAAGCTATGGCTATCTACCAGCGAGTGATTAAAGATGTCCAAGATTTGCAAGCTATGTATCAGAATTCCCCGGGTTTGCAAAGTACGGCTGGTCAAGCAAGACAAATGATTTGTCAGCCCAACTCATCATCGGGGGCTGGGAAGTAAATCATTTTGCTCTGGATTGGGAATTAGTAATTGGTAATTGGGGATTGCGGATTTTGCTTCACCCATTCCCAATTACCGATTACCAATTATCAATTACCGATGTCCGATGCCCGATGCCCGATGCCCGATGCCCTAGCCAATTTGTTGAGATAATTGCTCGGCTACCCGTTTGAGCCGGCGCAGTTGGCTTTTCATATCTTTTTGCGTCCAAGGGGCTGCAAAGCGATTGAATCCAAATCTAATTAAAGGATTGGGAATTTGAAATTCAAAGCGGTTAATCAAGAGAGTCCCTTGGATTTGGGGCTGGCATTCCCAGCGATCGCATCCTTTGAAATATCCGTCGAACCCCCATACAATTAAACCGGGTTGTCGCTCCAACACAACACTCTCTAAAGTGGGTTGCAAAACGGGAATTTTTATGATAAATAAACTGCGACTTCCTACAGCAGTATCCCATTCGCCCTCGGGATCGCAACGCAGCAGCGGATTGAGCCATTTGTGCATTAAAGTGCGATCGACTATACAACGCTCCACCAACGTAGCAGCAGCGCGAATTTCAATGGATTGCTCGAAAACTTGACGAATAGACATGGAAACCTGCAACAAGAAGGGTATTGTAAGACTTTGCTTACTAAGAGAGTTATTTACTTAGTTATAACGTCAATTTTTGCATAAAGTAAAACATTGACACACTCCTAAATACAGTGTATCATCGGGAAATAACAGTATATATACCAAATTATGCAGTTAGTTGAAAAGCACGTCATCAAACCAAGTTATAGGTTTTATCGAGAAGCCGATCGACTTTCATGGCTGTACAAAAATCTTTACAACTGCGCTAACTACATTTACTGTCAAAACTTTTTCGCTAACGAACAAACAAACCATTGGGCTGCCGATCGCGCGTTCAAAACCACTTCAGATTACAAAGCACTTCCGGCAAAGGTAGCAAAAAGCACCCTCGGTTTACTCCTCAAAGCATGGACTAGATATCATGTAGCGGTGCGAAACTATCGGGAAGACCCAACTAAATTTAAAGCAGCACCCAAAATCCCTGATTATCAAGATTCAAAAGAGCGAAAAAGAGCAGGCTGGCGCTATGTAGTTGTATTGGATTCTCAAGCTGCCTGCAAAAAAGTCTTAAAAAAAGTATACGCTCATCCGTCTGGGACTAATATTTGGTTGGCATCAAAAGTTACCTGGATTCTAGAAATCAGGATTGTTCTTAAGGTTGGTTGTTATATTGTCGAGGTCGTTCATAAAAAGTTAGAACAGCCTTTACAAGTCAATCAGAGAGTAGCTGCCATAGATTTAGAATTAAACAATCTGGCAACATTAATCTACAATATTGCTGGGTTAGTACCGAAAATCTACGACGGACGGGCACTCAAGTCAACTAACCAATACTGCAATCGGGTTTCATCAACATTGAAATCGTTGCTGCCCGCCACCCAAAAAAACAGTAAAAAAGTCGCCAATTTGTGGCACAAGCGTAACTGCAAAGTGGATTATTACCTCCACATAACGAGTTCCGCAATTATTAAAGAACTCGTCAATCATCAAATTGGCTTGCTGGTTGTAGGCGGGAACCAGGATTTGAAAGATGGGATTAATCCTGGCAAGGTTAACCCTCAAAAATTTGCCTGCATTCCGCATCGCCGGCTCGTGCAAATGTTGCAGTACAAAGGACAAATTGCTGAAATTCAAGTTCTGTTAGTAGGGGAGAGTTACACATCTAAGTGTTCTGCCTTGGATTTGGAACCAATTCAACAAAAATCTGAGTACATTGGCTGTAGAGTAAAAAGGGGATTGTTCAGAACCCAAAGCGGACAACTCATAAATGCCGCTGTCAGCGGTTCTTTGAATGAAGATTGGCCCAAAAGCAGTCGGAGATGGATCGATCCCAAATTCGATCGAGGGTTTTGTAGTTAACCCAGTACGCTTTTAAGCGTACAAACATTAAATTTAGGCGAGGTCTAGATTTGGTGGAACTATTCTTAAAGTTTCGTCTTCTCCTGTCAAAATCTGACGTTAACCTGAGAAAAAAATGAATGAAACTTGGCAAGAAATAACTCAACCGATATCGGGGCCAATAGTGGCTTTGTCCGATCGCCTTTTGGCACAGGCCCAGGTAGCCCCGAATCCGCTCTCAGAAGCGGAGCGGGGATTAAACAATCTATTTGCGGGCAAAGACATTGAAAATCTCGTCTGGGCGATCGGCATCCTGCTAATTGGCTTGATCGTATCAGCCCTCGTCTCATCGCTAGTCGGCGGATTGCTCAAGAAAACGACGATCGACAACCGACTGGCTGCTTGGATTACCGGGCGCCCGGAAGGAGAAGGATCGCCGCAAGTGGAAAAATGGATTTCCGGTGCGGTATTCTGGATCATTTTTATCTTTTTCCTAGTTGCCTTTTTCAACCGGCTGAATCTCACGGCTGTCTCGCAACCGCTGAATACTTTTCTCAACCAAATTGCTGGTGCTTTGCCGAAGTTAGCCAAAGCCCTGATTTTCTTGGGGATTGCTTGGGTGGTGGCGACAGTTGCCAAATTGGCTCTATCGCGGGCGATGCGGACTTTTGGCGTAGACGAGCGCTTGAACCAGCAAGTGGGTACTGCACCCAGCGAGACTCCTTTGCTGCTGAGCGATACTCTGGCGAATGCGCTGTATTGGTTCATTTTTCTGCTGTTTTTGCCGTTGGTTCTCGAATCGCTGGATTTACAGCAGGCTCTGCTGCCGGTGAATAATTTGCTGAACCAAATTTTGGCGGCAATTCCGAAGATTCTGGAAGCTGTGCTGATTGGGTTTGTCGGCTGGCTGCTGGCTCAAGTTGTGCAGCGGATTGTTACGAATCTGCTGGCTGCTGCTGGCGCGGACAGTTTAGGCGCTCGTTTTGGCATTTCCCGGAGTTCGGGCGGACAATCGCTGTCGTGGATTATCGGCACAATTGTCTATGTGTTGATTTTGATTCCTACGGCGATCGCAGCTTTGAACGCTTTGGACATCCAGGCGATTTCCTTGCCGGCGATCGCGATGCTCAATACGATTCTGGGCGCGCTTCCCAACATTTTTACAGCAGCGATAATTCTCGCGGTTGCTTACATTTTGGGGCGCTGGATCGGCGATTTGGTGACGAATATCTTGACGGGAATTGGCTTTAACAATGTCTTTTCTTGGTTGGGAATGCAGCCGAAACAGCCGCTGCAACTACCGTCGTCGAGTTCGACGGATCCCGACGCAACCGTACTTCAGGAACCGGATGTTCCCGCACGCACGCCTTCGCAATTGCTCGGCATTGTGGTGCAGGTAGGCATCATGCTGTTTGCTGTGGTGGCGGCTACCGACGTGCTGAAGATTCCAGCGCTGACTGCGATTGTTAGCGGTATTGTGCTGGTTGCTGGTAGGGTGCTGTCTGGTTTGGTGGTATTTGCGATCGGCTTGTATTTGGCGAATCTGGCGTTTAGTTTGATTGCTAGCTCTGGAACTCGCCAAGCGCGGCTTTTGGGCCAAACGGCTCGAATCGCGGTGATTGCTTTTGTTGGAGCCTTGGCGCTGCAACAGATGGGCATTGGCAGCGATATTGTGAATTTGGCTTTCGGGCTGTTGCTCGGGGCGATCGCCGTTGGGATTGCTCTAGCTTTTGGTTTGGGCGGGCGCGAGATTGCGGCCGACGAACTTCGCGGATGGCTGGCGGCTTTTAAACAAGATAAGACGCCACGTTTGTAAGTCTCTAAAAAGGCGTTTGTACTTGACAAACGCCTTTTTAGTCATTAGTTATTAGTCATTAGTTATTAGTTATTAGTTATTAGTTATAGCGGCTCTCAGAAATATGAGGTATGTTGTTGGGCTTCAGCCCCCTTAGTTTAAGTAGTTGTACAAGCTGTCAGGGATACCTCATCTTTTTGAGAAAGGCTATATTAGTTATTAGTTATTCGTTATTCGTTCGCAATATTCAAAATTCGATATAGCAACTGCAAAGACGGTAAGGATTTTCTCAGCCATCGTTTTTTTAGAGCTAGTGCTACAATCGAATTAGTCATAACTGAGGAGACTTAAACCATGACAGTTTTAACTTCTCTCGAACAAGAAGAAATCCAATATCCCAGCAGCGACGGAGAACCGATGGCGGAAAGTGACATCACGCGCGATTACATGACTTACGGCGTGGAAGCTCTGAAAAGTTATTTTGAAACGCGATCGGATGTTTATGTATCCGCAAATTCTTTCGTCTATTACGAAGAAGGCAACAAATCAGCAGTAGTGGCTCCCGATGTCTATGTAGTAGTCGGAGTCAGAAAACGCCAGAGAGATAACTATAAAATCTGGAAAGAAGCAGGGATCGCCCCGCAGTTTGTCTTAGAAATAACCTCAGAAACAACTCAAGATGTAGACCAAGAAACCAAACCAGAAATCTATCAAAGTTTGGGAGTCACGGAATATTTTCAGTACGATCCGTCTGGGGATTATTTGAATCCGATATTGCAAGGAGTGCGTTTAGTCAACAACCAGTACGAGCCGATTCCCGTCAATAATATCGCCTTCGATACGCTGTGGCTGTACAGCGAAGTATTGGGACTGGAATTGCACTTAGTTTCTGGAGAATTAAGGTTTAAAAATCCTCAAACAGGAGAGTTTCTGAAGACTTACCAGCAATCGGAACAAGAACGGCTGGCGGCGGAACAAGCACGGCTGGTGGCGGAATCAGCTTTGCGATCGCTCGTTTCTGGACTGTTAAATTCTGGAATGGATTTAGAGCAAGTTGCACAAATGATGAATTTACAAATATCGGAAGTTGAGCGATTAATAGGAAAAAATCAATGAGATTTCCGTAGGACTACGATAGATATATTGTTTGTAGTGCGGACTTCAGTCCGCATATTCAGAGGACTGAAGTCCTCACTACAAACCAAATTACAGTGTTTGTAGTGCGGACTTCAGTCCGCATATTCAGAGGACTGAAGTCCTCACTACAAACCAAATTACAGTGTTTGTAGTGCGGACTTCAGTCCGCATATTCAGAGGACTGAAGTCCTCACTACCATTAGTCACAAGTTAAGCTAAAAACACTGTTGTCAATGAGTAATCTTACTCATTTTTTACCGAGATACCAATTAAAATGTGACTCCATTTATTGCCTTATTATTGCCAAAAAATTGTTCGGGA
>NZ_JAHRFA010000013.1:0-120811 GCF_020883045.1 Microcoleus sp. CAWBG58
TGTCAACGCTTACGGCTTTAAGCTCTGCTAACTCGCCAATGCTAATCAGTCTATCCATTGATTTACCTAGAATCTAACTACTAAATCCTAGGTAAATCTAGGTAAATCGTCAACAGTCGTCAACCCTATAGGAAGGTAGCTATCTGCGATCGGACGTGGCGATGGTTAGGTTGGGGAGATAGCGAGGGGTAGAGGAAGTGGTTCAGGTGCTGTCTGGGGAGGTGGCGGATGTGGAGAGATTTGTTGGGTAAAGTGCGATCGCGCCAAAGCTACTGTCTAAATGTCGATCGCCACTATTTTACCGCATTTTACCGCGATCGCCTGTATCGACTTGAGGCCGGACTTGAGATTCATAAATCCGATCGCCCGCCTTGGCAAATTCTTCTTTGCTGTAGCGGGGTTGTCGGACTATCATCGTTTTACCTGGTTTCAACGATTGCTGTTAACGAAATGGAGTGACGGGTGCAGACAACAGTAGCTGAGTGTTTTCAACAATTGTTACGCGGGAATTTGTAGCTACTTATATGGTTGAATAAGAATCTCACGAACATCCCCTAAAAATCCATCACAACAAACCGCGATACCGAATAAAAATCAAGACTACCGCCCACGATCCCAAAGCAACCTTTACAGCTACCAAAATATTCAGCAAAGGTACTACACCACCACTCACCAAAGCCCCAAACTGTCCGTGCGGCAACTCGTACCCACACAAAGTTATCGCAGACAATACGACAAAAACCAATACCGAAATCTTCTCCCAAGTCGCCGCGTGCGATCGATCGTAAATCCGCTGCATCCACTCAGATGACGAAGTAATCGCCACCAAACCGATCGCAGTTCCCCCCGCGACACCCGCCGCAAAACCGCCTCCGGGAGTCAAATGTCCCCGCAGTGACAATTCAATACTCACCAAAGCCGCAATAGTCGCTCCCAAACGGGCTAACACAATTGAAGGTTGATCGGTAAACTGATAAATTGTGCAGGATGGTCTTTCCGTGGCTAACAGAAAATTAGCGCCCATAATGGCGATCGTAAATACCACCACTTCAAAAATCGTGTCATAAAGGCGGTTGCGGAAAATAATCGCCGATACTGCATTCGGAATTCCGCTATCTTTGACAATCAATTCTACGATCGCCAAACCTGATAAACCTGACGCTGGATTGGCGAAAAATAGCATTTTAATGTAAAGCACTATTCCCGCCGCAATGTAAACCCATTTCATTGAAAATCCTCCGCTAAATCCGTAGCATTTTTGTAAGTCAGACTGGTATTTACTGATGAAATTTCGGCTTCCATAATGTCATAAAGCCGTTGGATTCTAGTTACAGTTTGATAATGTTTGGTTGCTGGATCGCTATCTAGCACAGGTACACAACTTGCATGAATTTCTTTCTCCATCAATGCGCGATGTAAAGCCTCCGCACAGGTGAAAGGTACTACCTCAATGCGGAGATAATACTTGCTAAAAATCCGGCGAAAATCCTTCATCAACGAGTTGAAATCGCGGGGACTCTCTACCGTCAACTCTACTTTCAAAAGATCGCCATCCGACTCGACTGTCTCCTCTTCCAACACGCCCAAACGCATCACCAAGGACGATCGCACTGCCACCGCATACAGGGTTATTGCCAACATCGTACCCATCAAGGCTTCCGTCAAAGCCACATCCGCCGCCCCAAACACTGAATAGATCAATGCTGCGATCGCACCTAATATGCCGCGAATGACTAGGGCATGGTAGGGATTAGCCTGAACTACTACCATAAAAGCAGCCAATGGTAACAGCGCAGTTAAGATATAGATATAGCTATCATCATTCATAATATCTCTGTCGGAAACTCCGTCTGATTTTCTTGCTCTTCACTCGAACAATGCGCCAACACATATCCCAGCATTGTATTCCAAATTGCTAAGGAAAGAATTGCCAAAGTTAGCAGCGGCCATCTGCCAGGTATTTTGATCAGTAGCCCGATCACGATTAGCATCGAGCCCAAGGTATCGGCAACCGAAAGACTGTGTAACTTAAATAATACCGATCGCTTGCCGACTAGGTGAGAAGTTCCCCAAAACCAGAAGAATATTCCCACACCAAAAAAGACATAACTCACCACATCAATCATAGATCGTCCATTCGTTTTATTATGTGTGCTAACAGCATTAATCCCGCATTTCCCACAGTCAGGATAATTGCCCCTACAGCCCCAATCATCCAATCGTCCCGCAAGACAGAGATGAACAAAGTCATAATTCCTGCCTTGGTGGAAATGCTGCCCAAGGCTAACATTTTCTGCCAAATATTCTCATCCTTCAATGCCTCGTACATGGGGATGAGCATGGCTGCAATCATCGCAATTAAGAGCAAATTCATGGTTTTTTAATCGGGAAAACCCGGTGAACTTCGTAGCAGCCTTCTTGGTTGTGTCTCACCACAATTGTTTTGGGCGTAAACGTGATTAGGAATACATCCAAAAATATCATGATTGGCGATCGTTTCATTTTTGCCCGTTCCAAAATCATGTCTTCTCCGTTATGGGGACGAATGATAATTTCAAAGGCTTCAATGTATGCTACCGGAATCGCAATCAGGATTTTTTTGAGCATACTTAGCCATTCCTTGATCCTTTCCGGGGGTGTATTGCCGCGGGGTAGGAGAAATGCGATCGCTATACCAATGATGATATTTGGCACCGTGAAATCGGCTGTCAACAAAAACCAAATTGTCAATCGTAATATGAAACTTCCAATCATCTTTTTTCCTTGTTAGATTTCTCGCACAACTCTGGGATTGGTACAAAAACCGCAGATATCAGGCAGATAAACAGACAGCCACACACATAATTACAAGATTCTTTCTACTTTTACTAGAAAGAAGTGGTTTAAATCCTCTCCCTTGTAATCGATAAATTTAAATCAGACTATTGATTACTCCAATCCTCGAACTTCCAGGTAGGGGCGGCTGTCAACTGTCAACTGTCAACTGTCAACTGTCAACTGTCAACTGTCAACTGTCAACTGTCAACTGTCAACTGAATGAACAGAGGTTTCTTGCATACCTTTACTATTAGCGATCGCAATTTAGATACTTTAAGTGTGGGTTCCTGTCGCCAATGCCATCCAAAAGAGTACGATTAAGGTGAGAGCGATCGCACCTACCAGATGATCGAATTGCTCGGCTGCACGCGGCAGGGCGATCGCTAACCGTTTAATAATTAAAACATAAATCAGCCACCCGATCGCGATCGTCCCCACTGCTTTGAGGATACTTTCAATGTTGTAGGCATCTAAGTATGCTATGTTTCCGATAATTAGCCCGCCAAATAAGATCATGACTGCTGGCCACAAACCAGGCTTGACTTCTTGTTTCTCTCCGCGAGGTATAAAGATGAATTTGGCGAAGGCTATTGCTGTACCTACGGTGGCTATATTCATGGCAATTACCTGCCAAGGTAAGAGACTTTTCACCGTTAATACTTTGCACCCAAATCCTGCCAACAAGGGAAAGCCAGAAATCGAGAGACTGGCGATAACTAGGGCAATCCAAAGGCTAGGATCGATCGGCTTAGATTGTAATTCCTTGAGGCTGCGGCTGGGCAAGGAACCGGCAAGTAAGAAAAGGCTTGATTTAACTAAACCGTGAGCTAGGGCATAAAATCCGCCGACTGCCGGTGCTGCTAGAATAAAGCCTAGCTGGGAAATTGTACTCCAAGCGAGCATCCGTTTGGTATCTTTTTCACAGATGGCATAGGACACTCCCATTAAAGCTGTTGCTACGCCAAAAATCCTGACGATAGTATCAATGTCATCGGAAACCAAAGCACAGCGCAACAAAGGTAAGATACTAGCTTTGATGACTATTCCTGAGAGTAAGGCGGAGACTGGAGTTTCTGATTCTGAATGAGTTAGCGGCAGCCAGAATCCCGATACAAAAATCCCGCCTTTGAGCAACAATCCCAGAAAAATCAGGGCTAAAGCTTCTGGTGGCGCACCTTTTAAACCGTCAAACAGAAATGAGTTATGTTTTTGATAGACTAGCACCGCCCCCACGAGGTAAAATAGCATGGCGGTGTTGCTGACAAACAGATAGCGCAAGGCTACCCATAAAGAGCGATCGGTGCGAGGATAGGCAATTAACAGAAAAGCTGCAATCCCGCTGACTTCTAGGGCGACATATAAACTGATAAAATCTGCACAGATAAAGGTAGCATTTATGCTGCCATGCAGAATAATCATCTGGGAGTAAAAGAAGGCTGATTTACCACTGTGCCAACAGTAGAAAATCACCGCAGCAGTTACGATGGCATTTGTCAAGATAAAGTAGGCGCCTAACTGATCGGCGACTACTTCAACCCCGAAGTTATCCAGTAATTTGAGTTTGAGGGGCGACTTTTCGAGAAATAGTTGTAGCGCGTAGCCTGCTGAAACAAATGTGACTGCTAAGGCGAGATATTTGTCAAGCTTGGGAAGTAGATAAATGACGAACCCGATAAAAAATGGTATTGTCAGCCAAGCGATCGTAATAATATTCATGGATAGGTTTACGGCGTGTTATTTTTCTCGATCTCGCTGGTTTCCAATGTGGGATTATCCCGTGCTAGTTTCATCACACCTACCAGCATCAGGGCTTGAATCGAAAAGCCGATGACGATCGCAGTTAAGATGATCCCTTGGGGGACTGGATCGGCGAAAGCTCTATTTTTGACATCTCCCATAATTGGCGTGAACAAGCCATTTAGGGATGCAATCACGACATAATAGGCAATTACACCGGTGCTCATCACGTCCATAGAGACGATCTTCATCACCAGGTTCTTTTTGAGGATGATACCAAAAAATCCGCACAATACTGTGCCAAATACGAAGGCTTCTAACACGGAAATTTGTTGCTTTAGGTTTGGTGACAATGATACATTACTTGGGCGCTACTAATACAGTAGGGCGAGTCGATCGATTTGAGATTTGAGATTTGGGATTTTAGACTGACTCGGCAAGTAATGCGATCGAGGTTGGGAAGCTATCGTAAAGTTATGTTACTTTTTGGTACTGATTTTAAATGGGAGTACAGAGTGTAACTGGGGCGCGCGTGCAGGGCGATCGGGCGATCGCACGCCCGATGCAGCAGAATAGCAGTACAATCAATGATATTTGTATTCAAAGTGATGCGCTGAGTGGAGACAGGGCTGCGCTATCAGTCCGCCTCGGAATGGGAAAGATACTGGTTCCACAAAAAAAAGGATTTTTTTGATTTATTTATTATAAGGTGAAAATCTTCTCTGCTTCGGAACAGGCTCTCCGGCCCGTTCCACAAAAAAAATATTTTTTTGATTTGTTTCTTCTCGATGGAATTATTACCCGTCCACCAATTATTTGCCAAATATTATGGTCTTTTTATGCTTACCTAATTATTCAAATTACTGCTAAAATAAAGTACGAGTCCTTGCCGCTCAAATGCAGACCATGACCGCACAAACCCCAACAGAATTCCAAGACAGTTTCGACATCATCGTAGTAGGTGGCGGACACTCCGGCTGCGAAGCCGCCCTCGCCACATCTCGCCTCGGATGCCGCACGCTTTTACTCACCCTCAACCTCGACAAAATCGCGTGGCAACCCTGCAACCCAGCCGTCGGCGGCCCCGCTAAAACTCAACTTACCAACGAAGTCGATGCCCTAGGCGGAGAAATCGGCAAAATGGCCGATCGCACTTATCTACAAAAACGCATCCTCAACGCTTCGAGAGGCCCCGCAGTTTGGGCGTTGCGTGCCCAGACAGACAAGCGGGAATATGCCGCCGTCATGAATAATATTGTCGAAAATCAAGAGAATTTGACCATCCGCGAAGCGATGGTAACAGACTTAGTTTTGGGCAAAAACGAAGAAGTCATCGGTGTTGAAACCTACTTCGGCGTCGGCTTTGGATGCAAAGCCGTAATTTTGACCACCGGAACTTTTTTAGGTGGCACCATTTGGGTAGGAAATAAGTCGATGCCGGCCGGACGCGCCGGAGAATTTGCTGCTGTCGGTTTGACAGAAACTCTCAACCGTTTGGGCTTTGAAACCGGACGGTTAAAAACAGGAACTCCGGCAAGAGTTGACAAGCGCACTCTCGATTATACAAACCTGGAACCGCAGCCTGGAGATACAGATGTTCGCTGGTTTAGTTTCGATCCAGAAGTTTGGGTGGAACGGGAACAAATGCCCTGCTATTTAACTCGAACCACGCCCGAAACTCACCAGTTAATTAGAGACAACTTGCACCTTTCTCCAGTTTACGGCGGCTGGGTTGATGCGAAGGGGCCGCGCTACTGTCCGAGTATTGAAGATAAAATCGTGCGCTTTGCAGATAAGGAAAGCCACCAGATTTTTATTGAACCCGAAGGTAGGGATATTCCTGAACTTTATATCCAAGGATTTTCGACTGGTTTACCGGAAAGTTTGCAGTTGCAAATGCTGCGAACTCTTCCGGGTTTGGAAAAGTGCGAAATGATGCGCCCTGCTTATGCTGTGGAGTATGATTATTTGCCTGCGACTCAGTGCTTTCCGACGCTGATGACGAAGAAGATCGAAGGCCTGTTTTGCGCGGGACAGGTGAACGGTACGACGGGATATGAGGAGGCGGCTGCACAGGGGATTGTCGCCGGGATTAATGCGGCTAGATTCGCGAATAATCAGGAGATGATTGTGTTTCCTCGCGAGCAAAGTTATCTCGGCACTTTGATTGACGATTTGTGTACGAAGGATTTGCGGGAACCTTACCGGATGTTGACTTCGCGATCGGAATACCGGCTGTTGTTGCGATCGGACAATGCCGACCAACGCTTGACTCCGCTTGGACGGGAAATTGGCTTGATTGGCGATCGTCGCTGGGAGTTATTCGAGCGCAAACAAGCTAATATTGTAGCGGAAAAAGCCCGTTTATATTCAACTCGCGTTAAAGAACACGAAGAAGTTGGTAAAGCAATTTTTGCTGACACTCAACAAGTGATTAAAGGTTCAATAACTCTCGCCGACTTGCTGCGCCGTCCAGGCTTTCACTACGTCGATTTAGAACGCTACAATTTAGGCAACTCCAGTCTAAAATTAGCTGAGAAAGATGGTGCAGAAATCGAGCTCAAATACTCCGGTTATTTGCAAAGACAGCAAAATCAAATCGATGACATTGCCAAACACGAACGCCGCCAATTACCTGCGGATTTGGATTATATGGCAATTACAACTCTATCGAAGGAGTCGCGAGAAAAGTTGACTAAAATTAGACCCTTGACTATTGGCCAAGCGGCGAGAATTGGCGGGGTGAATCCGGCGGATGTTAATGCTTTGTTAATTTATCTGGAAGTGCGAAACCGCAAGCAGCCGACTGCTGTGGGAAAATGAATACATAGAACCACAAAATGGCTCGACTTTTCCTTGATTGTTGGCTACTTGTACGGGATATCAGGACACGGCAATGCCGTGTCCTGCGCGCGATTTGGCAACTTTTAAGTCGCTATGCCATACTAGATTAGAGAAGATCGCAGTTTGGGCGCTACTGTATAATTATCAAAAGTTAAAAATAGGTAAAAACGATGTCAACAGTTTATCGTTTAAAAGCTAGCGAACTCGATCGCAATTTCTTAGAAAAAATCAAAGCGATTTTTGGAGACAAAGAGATTGAAATTATTGTTACCGAATTTGATGAAACCGCATATCTTTTAAAGTCAGAAAGCAACAAAAATAGACTTTTGAAAGCAGTTGAGAATGTTAAAGATGGTCAAAATTTAGTTGAAGTTAACTTACAGGATTTGGAATGAGCAGAAGAATTGTTTTTGAATCCTCTGCTTTTGCAGATTTTAACGAATGGGCGAAATTGGACAAAAAGATTTATCGTAAAATTGTCGAACTGATTAAAGATATAGATCGATCGCCCTTTGAAGGATTGGGTAAACCTGAACCTCTGAAATACGAGTTAAGTGGTTTTTGGTCTAGGCGAATCGATAATGAACATCGTTTAGTTTACCGAGTGACGGAGGTCGAAATTGCGATCGCCAGTTGTAAGTATCATTACAGTGAGTAGTCCTAGGGCGAGCAGACTAAAATGGTTGAAAATTCTTGGTTTAACCGATTTACCCACCGGGCGATGTCATCGGTGGATTTTTGCCAGTTGGACGAGGTTGACAATTGGGAAACGGCTATGCCATAATTATCAAACAATCAAATCAACCATTAACTATGACAACCAAGGTTGAAATTAACGGAGAATTGGTTAAAGAAGCCCTGCAATTAACCAAATTCAAAACAGCAAAAGAATTGATTGATTTTGCTTTGAAAGAATTAATACGCACCCACAAAAAACGGAACTTACTGGATTTAAGCGGACAAATTCAATTTTCGACTGATTACGATTATAAAGCTTTGCGGGCCAACAAAAATGTTTCTGATTGATACGTCAGTCTGGATCGATGTTTTCCGCGATCGCACAGGTGTAGTCCGTCAATCCCTCGAAGCTTTAATCAACGATGAACGCATTTTTCTAAGCCGATTTACTCAGATGGAACTTTTGCAAGGTTGCCGAGACGATCGCGAGTGGACGCTATTAGAAACTTATCTTCAAGATCAAGATTACATTGAGCCAACTGCCGATACTTGGGTGGCTGCTGCCCGGATTTACTACGATCTGCAACGACAGGGGTTAACGGTTAGAAGTAGTATCGACTGCTCCATTGCCGAACTTGCGATTGCATATCAACTTGTTCTAATTCATAACGATCGCGATTTTGAAACAATTCAAAGAGTGCGAACCTTAAACTGCTTGGGCTTTCGACCTCACAATGGTTGAAAATTAATTATGAGTTTGAGTTGGTGTGGATGGGGTGAAGGGGCGATCGCAATTAAACATAGGACTTACGCATCAAAACCCGGTTTCTCAACCTAATTGCATCATTTTTGATTGATGAGGATTGCCAGAAACCGGGTTTTTGAGATTGATAGTACATCGAGGAATGTACCTGCTTCGGTTCTCAACTACAGTTCATCAGGATCGATCCCCATCGCCCTTAATCTCTCGGCTAAACGCTCTGCTCGTTCCTGTGCAAGTTCGGCTCGTTGCTGAGCGAGTTCTTTTTGCTGGCGCTGCTGCTCGGTTGGAGTCAGAATCCAGCAGTTGATCGTAGCTCTGTTTCGAGTCAGAGTGTCATCGTTAATTACTTTTTAATAAGCATACCATTCTTAATTCGCATCATCGAATATTTTTTTGTAGGTATTGCCAAGAGATCTGTATCGGTTTATAATTTGTTTCAGCATAATTCTCCTTTGCACCCAAAGATTCCTTTGGTTGATATGTACGATGAAAATCTTCACCCCTGCTGCTGTCCTAATATTAGTTATGTTGATTGAACTTTTTTTTGCCATAACAAATACTAATATTATTGGCTTAAAACTTTACATTCTCTGTGGTTATATTTTTTTAGGAGGTTCCAGTAAATACATTGATGAAGCCTATGATGAATCGATTTTTAATAAAAAAATTGCACTATTCCTAGCTGCTATATCTATGTTTTTACTTGTTTCTTTAGTTTTTATAGACTACATATCTGGGATTATTTTCATAGCTGTAGCTGTAGGATTATTAGCAGCGGGTAAGATAGACAACTTAATTTTTAGGCTTTTAACAGTGTCGATCCTTATTTCTGCTTTATTGAGACTATTATTTTCTCCAGTTGCAATCGACTTCTCGTCACTATTTACTTGGTTGTTTGTTTTTATTGCCATAGCACTTGCATCTTTTGCAGATGAATGGTTGAATGATTTTAGCGACCGCAATAAAAGTTCCTTACATTTTGTATTAAAAGCAATTTTTCACAATCGGGTTATTACCAAAATAACTATTTTATTATTTTGCCTTTTTGGGTATAAGCCTAATTTATATTTTCTGGCCTTTTTGGGATTTGATGCAGCCTATTCACTTATAGATAACTTGGCAGATCAAGTCAAACAGAAAATTCTCAGAGCAAAACAAAATTCTCTGTATCCTGAAGTTAAAATTTAAAACCGTTAACTAATCCAGGAAACAAGCAAAATACAGAAAGTTATTGAGGAACAAAAATGTCAATTCCAAAAACAAGTAATTCGGTAAGCTGGATCTATTTAATGCTTGCCGTCATTTTAGAAGCAGCCGGTACCATTTATATGAAATTCTCAGATGGTTTCACAAAACTGGTTCCATCGATTTTAATGCTAATTTTTTATGGAATCAGTTTTCTATTTTTAAACTTAGCCATTAAAAAGTTGGACGTAAGCGCAGCCTATGCAATTTTCTCCGGATTGGGAATTGCTCTTGTCGCGATTGGAGGCATTTTATTTTTTAAAGATCCGATCACAATTTTTAAAGTTGTGGCTATTTTCCTAATCATTATGGGTGTGATTGTTTTGAATTTTACAGGTGTATCTCATTAATTGGATTTTTTAACCGCACATATCAGCCGATGAACACAGATGAACGCAGATGGGATTTTATCTGCGTTTATCTGTGTTAAAATAATCTTCTAGCAATCACTCCCACTCGATCGTACCAGGCGGCTTAGAAGTAATATCGTAAACCACCCGGTTAACGCCCTTAACCTCATTCACAATCCGGTTCGAGATCAATTCCAACAAATCGTATGGAACCCGCGCCCAGTCAGCCGTCATCCCATCTTCGCTTTTGATAAATCTCAGAACAATTGGGTAAGCATAGGTGCGCTGATCGCCCATAACGCCTACACTGCGAATCGGGAGCAAAACTGCAAAAGCTTGCCAAAGTTCGTTGTACAATCCGTGGCGGTTGATTTCTTGGCGCACGATGAAGTCTGCATCCCGCAAAATATTCAGCCTCTCTGCGGTAACTTCTCCCGTAATCCGAATCGCCAATCCCGGGCCCGGGAAAGGTTGTCTGTTGACGATTTCTTCGGGAAGCCCGATCGATCTACCGACTTTTCGCACCTCATCCTTAAACAACTTTCGCAGCGGTTCGATCAGCTTAAAACACAAATCTTTAGGTAATCCGCCGACATTGTGGTGGCTTTTAATCTTAACAGCAACTCGTTCGCCGCTTTTCGGATCTACATTCGTGTCAGCCGACTCAATTACATCCGGGTAAAGAGTACCTTGAGCGAGGTAATCGAAGGGGCCGAGGCGCTTCGATTCTTCTTCAAATACACTGATAAATTCGTGACCGATCCGCTTGCGTTTTACTTCAGGATCGGTAACGCCTTCAAGTTGAGCCAAAAAGCGATCGCGAGCTAGAACGTACTGCACCGGAATGTGGAATTCATCTTGAAACAATTTCACCAACCGTTCCGGTTCGTACTTCCGCATAAACCCTTGGTCGATAAACATACAGGTAAGTTTGTCGCCGATCGCCTGGTGCAGCAAAAAAGCCAAAGTTGAAGAATCAACCCCACCAGATAGAGCCAACAAAACTCGTTGGTCTCCCACTATAGCTCGAATTTCGCGAATAGTTTCCTCAACAAAAGTAGCTGTCGTCCAAGTCGGTTCGCACTCGCAAATATGGTAAACAAAATTGCGAATCAAAGCTTGTCCGCCGATCGAGTGAACCACTTCTGGGTGAAACTGTACTCCGTATAAACTTTTCTCGTGGTGAGCAACAACAGCAGACGGAGTATTGTCCGTGTGAGCAAGAATCTCAAAACCAGATGGCAATTCGTTACAGGAGTCTCCGTGGCTCATCCACATCGTCGCGCCTTCTTCGACATTTGTGAGCAAATCCGTCGGATCGTCAATAAATAGCGATGCCTTGCCGTATTCGGCCAACTTAGCCCGTTCAACAGTCCCGCCGAGCTGCTTTACCATCAACTGCATCCCGTAGCAGACGCCCAACACTGGTATTCCCAGATTCCAAATTTCCGGGTCGCATTGGGGAGCTCTTTCATCGTATACAGAACTCGGGCCTCCTGAAAGAATAATTCCTTTAGGATTGATAGCTTTTAACTGTTCTGCCGTAGTGCGGTAAGAAATAACTTCTGAATATACTTGAGTTTCGCGAATGCGTCGAGCAATCAGTTCGGAATATTGCGAACCGAAGTCGAGAATCACGATCATCTGGCGGTCTATTTGCCCCAGAGAAGAATTGGTGAGGTCGGATTCAGTTTCTATTTGAGTAGTCACGGTGATTGCGTAGTTAATAATTGCTAATTGGGCAGAAGGTAGCGGAGGTATTATGGGTCAGAAATGAACCTGTAATTAAGATCTAGGGACTCAGAATTATTACTTGTTAAATACGATCCCTGTGCTATCTTTTAAACAGAATTGAGGGATATTTACACCACATTAGCAAATTTGGGTCAAAAATGTATCTCCTGTGTCACTCTTAACAATTATTTTGCGATCGCGCCCAAACATCACTGAACCCACGGGGATACGCTGGTTTGTGTGAGTGAAAATGCAATCGGACGATCGCAAGTCGATTTCTCGGGCGATGTCGCCGTAAATTCGATCGACCCAATGGGTGCCAGTTGCCACATCTAGAGCCCGCAGTTGGCCGAGAGCTTCTTCGGCTGTCGCCGCAGCAAAAATCGCGGAACAGGCAGCAGCGGGCATTCCAGCTTTAGCACAGAAAGCTGTCAAAATTTCCCGGCGCCCGTCAGCGAGGTGGTGGTGAGTGTGAAAAATCCCCGCCGCCAATTTCATCAATTTGCCGTGATAGCCAAACAGCAAGATCGATCGCACGCCCTGACATCCAGCCTCTACCAGCAGCGGGCCCAGCCAGTTAGCTGTTTTCACCAGCCGCTGCGGATCGATGCCCAGTTGTCGCGCCAAATCCAAGCCATTTTCGCCGATGCAGAAGACTAAAGTGTCAAACAGTTCGGCTTTTTGTTGCAGTTGTTCGCGGTAAATTTCCAACTGTCCGGGGGCGCTCAGAGGTTGAGAAATCCCAGTTGTACCCAGCAGCGAAAGTCCTTCGACGACGCCGAAAGCTTCGTTAGAAGTGCGGGTGGCGAGTTGGCGCCCTGAGGGCAGAATCAGGGTGACAGTAATTCTCTCTCCCGGTGCGATCTCTCGGCTCAGATTCGATCGCAGCAGCCGCATTGCGTAATCATAGATTGCCGCTCCACCACCTACTTTGTGATGTCCAATTCCCTCGCCCCCGACAATCACAATCTGCTCTCCCTCTCCCCGATTCTCCCCCTCTCCCTCTGGGAGCAATTCCACCATTGCCCAAACGGGCGTATTGCGAGTCAGATCGAGGTTGTCTCCGGGATCGGAGCGAGTCACGCCTAAAGCTGTACCAGTTTTGAGTACGGACGCCTGTTCGATCGCAATTTCTGCCGCGATCGGCGGTTCCAGTAAATCTACTGATACGCTACCTACAGACTGAGTACCTGCGCGCAAACATCGCAAAGCTGCAAGTGCGGCCGCACAGGCAAATACTGGCAGTGTATACCCGGATAAAGGTTGAGTTTTTGTCACAAAATGCAGAAATCCTTAAATTAGTGGGCGATCGACATCACAGTGTGGTAGTGATACCCATCAAACACTTGAGCTTCATTCTAGGGTTTGCTATTATTAGCAGTTAGCCTCATTTTTGTCAAGCAAGAATTTTGTCCAACCTGTTGTCTTGAAGCAAGCAACATTTTTTTTCAGGTGCGATCGTCAACAACCCACACCGAAGCCTTACGCGCACGTAGCGGTATGTCCTAGATTTCCCAATTAATTTGGAGCAAGCTTTGGAAATGGCCGCTCTGAGAGTTGTTGTGGATATGCAGCAAGTGGATGTTGTCGCCCCAGACGGAATAGCCATGCTGGCCCGAGGGCTGGAGTTAGCAGCTATACTCGGCAAGTCGATCGTCTTTGATTCTATAGATTTAGCCACCTATATAGGTTTGAGAGCCGAGTGGAGGAGCTCCCGCGAAATTTGTTTTGGCCCTTGGGGCGACTTGTTCGAGGGGAAATTCGAGCAATTTTTGACAGACGAAATGTTGCGATCGCTTCCTTGTGAAGCGGTAAAACCTACTTTTTTACAATTTGCAAAATTACCAAAAAATTGGGTCTAAAGCCCCGTGCTAGCACGACTTTTACTATAATTATAGCGGTTGGAAATCCCATGGTGGTGGCTTGTTAAGACTCCTTGAACCAGAAAGTAGAGCTTAGATCTGCAAAATATTGGGTAGCGAAAGCCAAGAAAAACATAGCTAGGGGAAATAAATAAGTACCCAAAAAAACAAAAACAATAATTAATTCCATCTAACAGTACCTCGCGGGCATTAGGAATCTGCCGAGCAATCGGGAAAGCATGGGGAGAAGACTGCCTCTACTATAAAAGGGAAGCCTGATATCGCAAGCCGACTTCTGTGAACCATGAATAAGAATCACCCTTGCTTCAGCAGGCGTGAGTATGTCAAATCTTCCAAGCGGTTGATGTCCGAGCGAGCGATTGTCATTTATATTTATAACAATTACCCGGAAGTGCCAGTCTAGCTTTCAAGCTAACATCTTGAAAGCTAGACTGGCTTTATCTTGCTAGGTGGACTCAGCAATTATAGCTTTTCTCAAAAAGGTGAGGTATGACTGACAGCTTACATAACCGCTTAAACGTATAGGGCCCTCTTCCCAACAACGTCCGCGAATATGAGAGCTAGATCCGCTATAAGAGCAGAAAGATTAAATTTGATTGACGCCAAGGCTTCAATTGACAGTTGACAGTTGACAGTTGACAGTTGACTTCGGAGGGCGACCTCTACCTGGAAGTCCGAGGATTAGAGTAATGAATCGTCTTCTTTTAATTTCTCCCGATCGCGCTTGGGGCTTTCAACCAATTCTTTTTGGTATAAAAATAATTTAATCCCAATCAAGCCCAAAACCTTTACAAACCAAGGATTTTGCAATTCTAAAATCTAAAATCTAAAATCTAAAATCTAAAATCTAAAATCCTATGACTATGGTTGAACCAGTTGCAGAGTTAAATGAACCTCTCTGTCTTCAGACTCCTGAAATACTAGAAAAGACAATATCTCAGCTCGTTCTACCTCCAAAAACAGCTCTCAAAATTTCTAAACAAGACATTCGAGCCACTCTCAAAGCCTCAACTATAGAGGGAGTTTTTGCCGCTGTCTTCGAGTCGGCGACTACCGGCCTGCTGCTGAGCAACTTCTTGCTGCAAGTCGGCGCGAGCAGCGTGGAAATAGGTATATTATCTGCTATTCCGATGCTGGTAAATCTCCTGCAACCATTAGGAGCATACATCGCCGATCGCACAACCAGCCGCCACTGGTACAACCTAGCAATATTCGGCGTGTCGCGGCTGCTGTGGCTAGTGCTCGTCATCGCAATTGTTTGGGGCCGACAGCACGCAGATCCCCAACAATTGCTCCAGTGGACTCTGGTCACTGTCATCGCCGCTAGCGTGCTGGCAGCTTTTGCTACTTCTAATTGGTTTAGTTGGATGGCTGCGGTGGTTCCTCACCGTTTGCGGGGACGCTATTTTGGATTTCGCAACAGTGCTACTAGCTTAGTTACTTTGCTGGGAGTGCCACTGATGGGACTGTTGATGTCAACTTGGGGCGCAGATCCAATTTTGGGCTACGGTGTGGTTTTATTTTTGGGTGTTGTGGCGGGAATGATTAGTTTGGGGTATCAATTCTTCATGGTGGATGTGAACCCGCAGGCATACCGAAAAGATGCAGAGAGCGATCGAGTTCCCGGCAAAAAAGAAAAACCTTTAACAGATTTTGTACCTTCGGTGCTGAAAGATTCTAATTTTTTAATGTTTCTGATTTACTTTAGCGTGTGGACGTTTGCAGTTAATCTCAGCGCGCCTTTTTTTAATATCTACCTGCTGAAAGATTTAAGCTTGGATGTCAGTTTGGTAACGGTTTACAACAGCTTGAGTTCCGGGGCAAACCTGCTGCTGTTGATGTTTTGGGGCAAGTTGGCCGATCGCTGGGGAAATCGCCCCTTGCTAATTGCCGTGGGGCTGGTGGTAGCGGTGACGCCTTTGCTGTGGTTGGGCACGGGCAATTATCCGCTTGCGGTGTGGGTGTGGTTGCCGCTGCTGCACTTGCTCGGGGGAACTACTCTAGGGGCGATCGGGCTGTGTACGAACAATATTCAAATGGAGATAGCGCCGATCGAACAACCATCGACTTATTTTGCGATCGCCGCAGCAGTTTCGGGAGTAACTGGGGCTTTGGGAACTACCGCCGGCGGCTTTCTTGCCGAACTTCCGGGCATGAGTTTGGGCGCACTGTTTGCCCTTTCGGCTGCTGTGCGGCTGGTGGGCTTGCTGCCTTTAATTTTGGTTCGAGAACCGCACAGCTTGTCGCTGAGGGCGATCGTCCTGACTTTTCTACAATTCAAATTCAACGATTAATTTATGTCAGAAGAGAACTATCATCTGGTTTGTAGTGAGGACTTTAGTCCGCATCATTAGAGGACTAAAGTCCGAACGATCAAACCGTTTGGATTCCGGGTCATTGACCAGAAATAAATAATATAACGGCCAACAACTAACTGTTAAAAGTTAATTATTGACCGTTACAAAGCTGTCTTCAGCCTTCAGCATAGCCGTTTATTCGTAAAAAATTAGTCCTCAGTCCTTAGCCCTGATTATTCAGTAGCAATTAACTAATAATTAGAGACGAACCCAATTATTAATTTTTTGCTACCAACTAACTGATGACTAATGACCAACGACTGATGACTAATAAATTAAGCTTGACGCGAGTAGTATTCAACAACTAGCAGTTCATTAATCTGAAGAGCAATCCACTCACGTTCGACAATGCCGTTAACTTTGCCAACCAGTTTTTGCTTGTCAAATTCCAAGTGACTGGGCAAGTGAGCCAAGCCTGGATCTTTGAGGTTAGCTTCAACCATTGTGCGAGAGCGTTCTCTATTTTTGACTGCAATCACTTCACCAGGCTTGCACTGATAGCTGGCGATATTGACTTCACGATCGTTCACAGTAATGTGACCGTGATTTACCAATTGTCTAGCGGACGGAATGGTTGGAGCCATTCCCATCCGAAACACAGTATTGTCCAAGCGCATTTCCAAAAATTGCAGTAACACTTGACCTGTGGAACCCGTCACTCGACGGGCTTTACGGACATAACGGAGCAATTGGCGTTCCGTCACACCGTAATTGAAACGTAGTTTTTGCTTTTCTTGCAAGCGAACCGCGTACTCAGAGAGCTTTTTGCGGTTTTGACCGTGCTGCCCAGGCGGATAATCCCGTCTGGGAGTTTTGCGGGTTAGACCCGGCAACTCTTTCAGGCGACGGACGATTCTTAATCGGGGGCCTCGATATCGAGACATTTATTTTCCTCTCTAATCTCTGTATGCAATTTTATGCAGACTCTATATTATATGTTGATAAGGGTGAAAATTCTAACAAAAATCGATAAAAAAAATCGATCGACCGCAGCCATCCGTAATGTGCGGTAAATTTTGAAGTAAAAGCCGATCGAGCGATCGACCCAACCAGCCCAAAAAACTCACAAACCGAGCTGCCATGCAAAACCCCAATTTTTTCCGCACTGCTTCCCCAAAGCCAGCACCGCGCTGGATGTTGGCTTGCGGCACTCCCTTAGTAGCGCTGAGTTTGTTGGCAGCAGCACTGCCAATCTCGCCAGCATCAGCCATCACCCTGAGATTCCCCCGAACTCAAAATCCCTATCGCGTCTGCGCTAAGGAACTAATCGAAGCGGGAATCGGTGCAGAGGAAGCAGCAGCAGCTTGTGCCGACGCGCTCCACCCCCGCGACATATCTAGATGCGCCCTCCAAATCAGCCGCAAAACCAATATTTCTGGTCTCGAAGCGCTCTCTAGTTGTCGGCGGGTGAGGCGCCCCAACGAATTAACTACTTGCGTGGTGAATATTAATAGCAAAACTAAAACTCAACCTGCTGCTGCCCTGTTAGTTCTTGATGGGTGCCGCCGCAGTTTATTGCCAGAGCTATTTGCTGAATGCGTAGTCGGGTTGAGCGGCAGACTCGACTTTCCCACGGACAGGTTAGTTGCCACTTGTCTCGATCCCAGGGGCGCAGTGAGTCAGTTGGACGGGCGTCCTGCACCGACACCTCCTACGGAGTTAATTCCACCGCCTTCGCGACTCAATTAATTAGTTATGGGTAATTGGGAATTAGGTACGTTGTTGCGCTTTAGCGCTCTTTGTTTATATAGACAAGCGCTGGTTTTCCTGAGTAGTGATAAAGCAAAGTGCATATCCTTACTTGATTGACGGAAGCGATCGCAGAATCGCAAACAGTTGTGCCTAATACCGTACCCACCACAAGCCCAAAAGAGCCGGAGCGCTGAAGCGCAACTACGTACCTAATACCGTATCCACCACAAACGCAAAAGAGCCGGAGCGCTGAAGCGCAACTACGTACCTTTTTCGTTCTTCCTTCTTCCCTCTTCCTTCTTTTTTATAATCAAATGTCAGAAGTTTTTGGTCAAATTACAGTCGAAGAATTAGCTCGCAAATTAGCAGAAACCAATGCTGATAAATTGCAGCTTGTAGATGTGCGGGAACCTGACGAAATTGAACTCGCCGCGCTGCCGGGATTTGTGGCTTTTCCGCTGAGCGAGTTTGCCCAATGGTGTGGTGATATTGACGATCAACTAAATCGCGAGACAGAAACCCTGGTGCTGTGCCACCACGGAGTGCGATCGGCTCAAATGTGTCACTGGTTGAGCGATCGAGGATTTAACAACGTTAAAAATATCGTTGGTGGCATCGATGCTTACTCAATATTGGTCGATCGCACCATCCCCCGCTATTAATCTGATGTCCGCTCCAACTACCGCAATATAGGTTTTATCGTTCGGACTAAAGTCCTCACTACGAACCGGATGCGGACTAAAGTCCTCACTACGAACCGGATGCGGACTAAAGTCCTCACTACGAACCGGATGCGGACTAAAGTCCTCACTACGAACCGGATGCGGACTAAAGTCCTTACTACGAACCGGATGCGGACTAAAGTCCTTACTACGAACCTTTGTTTATTATCGGGTTTGGGCTGACAGGATCTGAATGCTAATTAACAGCAGCAAATCGAAAATTTAACAGCGTACTCATAGTGCTCCGATCGCGCCCGTGCCTTTTTGAGTCATAAAGAGCCTCATCAGCCGCCAGTACCAGCGTTGCTGCATCATTTTCCGGGCCGGGAACAACGCTGGCAATTCCCAAACTAATTGTCACCACAGAATTAGGCAAACATTCAACACTACTCGGGTTAAAAACAATATTCAAAGCTTTAACTTTCGCTTTAATGCGTTCCGCAACCAGCAGAGCGCCCGCCGCATCAGTTTGAGGTAAAACGATCGCAAATTCCTCACCGCCGTAGCGAGCAGCTACATCAGCAGGACGCTGGAGCGATCGGCGAATTGCCTGAGCTACCGATCGCAAACAACTATCTCCAGCTTGATGTCCGTAGGTATCGTTATAAATTTTGAAATAATCGATGTCGCACAAAATTAAAGATATCGGAGACTCATCGCGAGCATTATGTTTCCATTCCGCTCGCAAGCAACTGTCAAAATGTCGTCTGTTGCCAATTTGGGTAAGTTCGTCCACATTAACTAAAGCTAGCAGTCTTTCATTTTCTTGCTGCAACTCCTCAAAACCTACAGCCGAGAAACCGTCCTCGCATAAATTTTGTTCTTGAAAATACAGCCGATATAATTCGCAAGACAAACTACAGTTATTGCCCGCTAATTTGACAAGTCCCATGCTATCTAACTGATAGGCCATCAAAGGTTCGAGGTGAATGCTATTTTTAACATCAAGAACCTGTTGGAATGCCCAGGCGAGTTCTGGCTGCTGCTGAATGGCGATCGACTGATTCCGCAAGTAGTCGCTATAAATTCCGCTTTGAGTAGGAGCTGCTTTTAATAGTTCTTCTAACTCGGCTCGCCCCAGCTCCTCCCCAGACTCATTCTCGCCAACCGACAGGCGGTTTTGCTGTAAAATTGCCAGGTGATAAAGTGCTAAATGCACTAAATAAGGATGACCGCCTACCATTTGCATTAATTGCTCGACCGGATAGCTGTCGTTCCAGTTCAGTCCGTGGCGGCGCGCCAACTCTTGGACTTGTTCGGCACTAAATTCTGAGAGTTTAATCGGTAGCCCTACATTGAATGGAGATTGATTGAGACTCAAAGCAATATAAATTTCTGTCGAGTGAATGACCGCGATTCGCAGTTTTTCCCAGGTTTCGCTCTGTCTCGCTTGTTCGTACCAAAAACGGAGCAGCGGCAGGAATTCTTGAGCGATATTGGCGCGTTCAAATACTCGGTTGACTTCGTTGAGTACCAAGACCAGGGGACTGTCAATTTGTTCGAGCAAATAGTTCTCAAAGTAAAGAGAGCAGCTTACTTTGCTGCCCATATCTTCATCCCAAAATTCATCGAGATTTGGTTCTAGTTTGAGTTGGCGAGCGACATTGACAGACAGCCAGCGCAAAAATTTATCTAAGGTAGCAAAAACTGCTTCGTCGGCTTGCTGAAAGTCTACAGTGACTGTGCGGTATCCGCGATCGACCGCAGCTTGAATTATCCGCAGCATCAGCGAACTTTTGCCCATTTTTCTGGGAGCTTTAATCCGAATCAGACTCCCTGGCTTGCTAATTTCTGCACAAGCTCGGGCTTCGACGGGCGATCGATCGATATAAAATCGAGAGTCAAGCGGTATAGGGCCCCCAGGAAATTCTAGGTCTGCAACCATTTGGATTAAATTTGGTGATTTTGGGATTCCTGCCATAGTGCATCCGCGAGGCGATACCCTGACTGTATCTTAACCTTTGTCAGATTGGGGGGGATAGAGGATCGGTGTCAAAGACTTATTGACAATCGGACAAAATGTAAGTTTTTCAGGACTTCTCGGAACTCACTTTGCTATAGTAGTGTCACTTTAGCTAATCTCAAACCCTGCCTAAACTCGCACCAGACCGACACAAATTTTCTGGCGACCGAGACGCGATGATTCTGCGCCTCTACCTGAAAAGTCAGTCGTCTGTCGCCAATGTCAAGCAGATTCGCACGAATAGGAGAAATAATCATTGTCACGCCGCTACCTGTTTACCTCTGAATCGGTCACTGAAGGCCATCCCGATAAAATCTGCGATCAAATTTCAGACACTATCTTAGATGCCTTGCTGACCGAAGACCCTAAAAGTCGCGTCGCAGCCGAAGTTGTCGTCAACACGGGTTTGATGCTGCTGACGGGCGAAATTACCACCAAAGCTCAGGTAAATTACATAGAATTGGCGCGGAAAAAAATAGCCGATATTGGCTACATCCACGCTGACAACGGATTTTCTGCCAATAGCTGCTCGGTGCTGGTGGCTTTGGACTCTCAATCTCCCGATATTGCTCAAGGGGTGAATACAGCCCACGAAAGTCGCGAACAGTCCAGTGAAGAGGAGTTGGATGCCATCGGCGCTGGCGACCAAGGCTTGATGTTCGGTTTTGCTTGCAACGAAACGCCGGAATTGATGCCTTTACCGATTAGTTTAGCGCACCGGATTTGCCGTCAACTGGCCGCAGTCCGCAAAACTGGTCAATTGCCTTACCTGCGTCCGGACGGTAAAAGCCAAGTTACCGTAATTTACGAAGACGGGAAACCTGTTGGCATTGATACGATCTTAATTTCTACTCAGCACACTGAGGCGATCGACGATATCACCGAAACAGCCGCAGTTCAAGCCAAGATTAAAGCAGATCTTTGGACTGCTGTTGTCCAACCCGTGTTTGCCGATATTAGCGTCAAGCCAGATGCAGAAACTCGCTTCCTTGTCAACCCCACTGGCAAATTTGTCGTCGGCGGGCCTCAAGGAGATTCGGGTTTGACTGGCCGCAAAATTATTGTGGATACCTACGGCGGCTATTCCCGTCACGGTGGCGGTGCTTTTTCAGGGAAAGACCCCACGAAGGTCGATCGCAGCGCGGCCTATGCTTGTCGCTATGTTGCTAAAAATATTGTGGCGGCCGGTTTGGCCGAAAAGTGCGAAGTGCAGTTGAGTTATGCGATCGGCGTTGCGCGGCCGGTTAGCATGATGATCGAAACTTTTGGCACTGGTAAAGTTGAGGACGATCGCCTTTTGGAAGTTGTGAAGCAGCATTTTGAACTGCGTCCTGCGGGCATCATTGAGACCTTTAACTTGCAGAATTTGCCTGCGGAAAGAGGCGGTCGTTTCTATCAAGATGTAGCGGCTTACGGTCACTTCGGACGCACGGATCTAGAGTTGCCTTGGGAGCAAACTGATAAGGCCGAGCTTTTGAAAGCAGCTTTGAGCCAGCAGTTGTCTGGAGTAGCCCGATAGTACAATTTCAGGGGCAAGCTACTAAAATTTCAGGGGCGGGCTAGAAGCCCACCCCGGATCGATATATCCCCGTAGGGACACGGCAATGCCGTGTCCCTACTACACTTCATAAACCTGGGATATGTTGTATACCCTAGTTGCTTTGGCATACATTTAAAATTTTAAAATTACTGCTAAAATTACTCAAAGATCGTGTTTGATGCGACAACATTAGCTAGGTGAAGCATTGTGGTTGAACCCCTAGAACAATTCAAGATGGAGACCAATTTTGAAGGTCTCATTCAGTTACTTGCTAAAAGTCTTTACCCAGAACCAGATGTATTTGTCCGCGAACTGATCCAAAATGCCCATGACAGTATCGTCAGGCGGCAAGAAGTAGAGCCAGATTTTGCTGGACGGATTGATATTGAGTTAAACAGCAGCAACCGCCAGATTATTTTCCGAGATAATGGGATTGGGATGGACAAGCAGGATATTAAAGATTTCCTGTCGGTGATTGGTTCTACGGGGACGGGGACGGCGCGGCAAAAACTCAAAGAGGAAGGCAGGGCCGCCGCTTATAATCTGATCGGGCAGTTTGGGATTGGGATGCTGTCGGCGTTTGTGGTGGCAGAAAAAGTTGTGGTGCGGACGCGGAAGCTGAACGAAAAACAGGCTTTTGCATGGCACAACACGGGTTCTACAGATTGCATTCTTTATGCCGATAATCGCCAGGAAATTGGTTCTGAGATTATTGTCTCCATCAATCCAGAATATACTTTTATGCTGGATGAAAAGCGGTTGCGGGAGGCGATTGTTAAATACTGCGATTTCGTGCAGTTTCCGATTAATTTGAACGGACAAGGGGCAGTTAATTCCGTCTTTCCACCTTGGTATCGAGAAAATTGGCCTTCTCAAGCTGAGAAAGAAGCCACTTATAAAATGTTTATCAATCGGCGCTATCCCGATACTGCGTTAGATTTAATTCCGATCGAAATCAATGAACCGTTTCAAGCTAGAGGCGTACTTTATATTTCTGACAACCGAGTAGCTGATTTCAATTCTACCGGGATTGTTGATATATTTGTACGGCGGATGTTTGTGCGATCGGGTGACAATACTATATTACCGCCTTGGGCAAAGTTTGTGCGGGGGATTATTGATAGCCCGGATTTGCAACCAACTGCCGCTAGAGATAATATTCAGCGCAATAATCCCGCTTTTGAATTTCTGCAAAAACGATTAGGGGAATTAATTGTCGAACGGTTATCGTATTTAGCGCAAAAAGAGCCGAATAAATTTAAACAGATTAATATTTGGCATCATTACCATCTCAAAGGGATGGCACTTTTTTATGATGACTTTTTCGAGCAAGTGGCGGAATTGTTATTGTTTCAGACGAATGCTAAAGCTAATAACGGCTTAATGTCGTTGCAAGACTATTTGACGAAAAATCGCGCTAGAGAAGATAAAGCACCAATTTACTATTTTGCTTATGTGGGAGCGGCAGCACAATTTTATAAATTGGCGGATGCTCGCGGCTGGGTAGTGATTAATGGTGGGGGGAGATTTGAAGAAGAACTGTTAATTAAGTATGGCAAGCTCCACCATCGAACCGTACATCTCGAACGGTTGGATGCCACAGATGATGCAGAATTATTCCAACGATTAGAAACAACAGAAGCAGAAAAGTTTCGGCAGTTGGAGTTGGATTTAGAACGGAGTTTGCGGCTATCGGGACTAACTAATGTGTTGGTACAGATGCGCCGTTTTGAACCTAAAGAATTGCCATCAGTAATTATCGTTTCTCCTGAAACTGAGGCGGAAGAAAAGCTTCGCAATCTGGTGAGTCAGCCTTGGTTTATGGAAGGGATGGAAGATGTAGCGGAAGAAGCACTCAAGCAAAATCAGCGCCGTCCGATTTATCTTTCTCTGAATGCTAACAATCCCCTGATTCAAAAATTAGCAGATATCGAGCGTCGCAGCGATTTAGTCCAAGAAGTAATGCTTGGGGTTTATAACAGTGCCATTCTTTATTCTCATAATTTGCTCAATCAGTACAATGCTGAAGCAATGCACGGTCAGTTTATTCGCTTGTTTAACAGGTTAATCGAGTATCAAGCTGAAGCATTAGAGCTAGAGAAAGAGTTGGAAGCAGAACGCCGTCAGAAAATTGAACTTCAGAAGAAACAAGTAGAGACAACGGCCAAACAACCAGATCATATTTTGATTTGTACTATTGCGCCGTTGAGCGATGAATATAAACCCCTGGAAGAAGCAGTACGGCGGGTATTTGAGCGTCCGCCTTATTGCTTTGAAATCAAGTCGGCCCAGGACTATACTTATAAATCGGGATTGCTGGAAAATGTGCGGGAACATCTGCTCCGCGCTCACGGTTTTATTGCCGAAATTAGCGATTTGAATCCTAATGTGATGTTTGAATTGGGTGCGGTGATGTTACCCGATGATAGCCGTCCGATTTTTTCGCTTCGCAGTCAGGATGCCCGTCAGGATGTGCCGGCGGATTTGAAGGAAAAGCTGTTTGTGCCTTATGGCTCGATTAAAGACCCCGTAGAAACCCTAGAAACAGCGATTCGGAAAGCTTTTGAGCGGGATGGGCGGATTGTTCACGATGGGATTAATGCCTTGTTAGCACAGCGCAAAAAGCGGTTTCTCTCGCGGACATTATTGGAGGGATTGCGTCGCACTCGGTTGGAGTCGAATGAAATTGCTAGCTTGATGAAGGAATATAAAACGGTTGAAGATTTGCTAGCGGCAGAACGCGCCGAAGCTGTCCGCAAAACGGGTTTGCCGGATTACATTATTGTAGGCATTCAAGGGGAACTGAGGGGATAAGCGAGTATGTTTGATGCAGAAAATCCCCTCTCTCAAGTGGGCCAAGAGCAGATGGAGTCTCTTTGGGATGCTGGGTGGGAAGCTTACAAAGACAGACAACTTTTGCGGGCGGCGGAGATTTTTGGTAAGGCTTTAGAGATTGCGGAGTCGATTAACGATACTCGCAAAATAGTGTTATATCGCTTCTGGCGTGGCAGTTCTCTATTACAGGCAGGTAAGCTACGCCAAGCCTTAGCTGTGCTGACACCTACACTCAAAGAGGGGACAACAGAGGGCGATGCTGATGATATTTACAACACTCTGGCAACATATATCGAGATTGCAAAGGATTTACCTGTTAACTTGGGGGCAATTGAAAAAGCTTACCAGCAAACAGAAAATTTTCTGCGAGATTCGAGCAATCTGGACTGGCGACATCGGCTACTTTTGTTGCAAGCAACCTTGTACAAACTCCGAGGAATGTATCCCGAAGCCCTAGCAGCCGCGCAGGAAAGTTGGGCAATTTGGCAAGATAAGTATCCGGTTTATATTGCTGATGCTCATTTAAATAGCTTAGTTGAAATCAGCCTCCTCCTCCGGAATGCAGAACAAGCCCAGATGTATCTGTGGGAGTGGGAAATGGATAAACATGACACAATACCCAAAACTAGAGAGAGGTTGTCATGCGGTAGGCAATCCGATTTAGCACGGCTAGAAGGGCGGTTTACTGAGGCAGTAGATTGGGCGCGACGGGCGATGCTGGTAGATAAAAGCAACATAGAAACTTTAATCTTAATGGTGCGAGCATTCCTGTGTATGGGTGATAACCGCAGGGCGCAGGAGGAGTTAATTCGTCTTTTAGTTCAACGCCATGCAGAAACAGGACATGACCGTTATGATATCCGCTTGCTGTGGGGCGATTACCATCTTGCCTGCGCCCGTCAAGCTGCCGGGATGCCTGCTGTTGAGGATGAATTCGGGTTAGAATTTCCGCCACCGAATCGCATAGCTAATCCCACTGCTACTCGCTATGCCTTAGCACGCGCCCGTCGCGGTTATCGTGCTGCTTTAAAAGTCGGTAGCTGGATTGATGAAAAGCTGCAATGCAGCGTGAGACAAAAAGAGATTTCCGATCGATTATCACGCTGTCAAGTTATTATTAATCTTTTTGAGGATTAAAGAAAAATATGGATATTTATCCTAAAAAGTTTTCAAAAACAAATACTCGCAAAAAGCAATCAAAATATAATAAAGATATTTTGATTAAAAGTCAAAATAAAGACGAACAGAAAGATATATTTATTTCTGTAAATAAAGACAGCATGGATTCTTGGGAAAAGCATCATCATTCTTTTATATTTTTACAAAAAGATTTTTTATATAAAAGAAATATCATTTTTGAACGGGAATCCAATAGTTCTTCTGAAATAAATTTACATATTAATTTCACGCCATACAATACAAATACTCAAGAATTCGCTCGTCAACCTTCTATTTTAGCTTTAGATTTTTCTGTTTTGGAAGAAGCGCAGCAAAGACAAGAAGCTCTTGAAGAACTGGCAAATTTAGGTCTTGACATAGACATTGTTTTATTGATGAAATATTTAGATTCTATTGAGCCTAATATACTTGAATATGGAGTAAACAAATTGAGGGAAACAGATATTAATATATTACTGGCAAGATTAAAAAAATTTCTATATTCAAAAAATCCTTTAATTCGTAGAAAAGTCGTTGATACATTAGGAGAGACAAAGAATGAAATGGTTATTCCAACTATTTGCGAAGTTCTTCTAGAAGATAAATCTTCTATTGTTCGTATTGGCGCAGCCAAAGCACTAGGTAAAATTGGCGCAATAAATGAATAAAGCTCTAGAACTTAGAACAAATGATTAGAAACCCAGATTATGCGATTAAAAACCCAGATAATAAAAAAACACTACTGGAAGGTCTTTACACATCTTTAATGACCGATGAAGATCCGAAAGTTCGTAGTGCGTGTGCTAATGCATTAGAGATATGTGGTGAAGAAGCGATACCATATTTATGTAAAGCATTAAATCAACAGGAGTTTAATTTTATTCGTTTAGAAATCATTGCTATTTTAGGAAAGTTTGGTAATTATAATCCTGATAGTCAACATAAACAAATCATTTCTTTTATAATCCCACTACCAGAACCCAAGCAAATGAACCCAGAAATATTTTTAGAACCAAGGGATGTCACGCCTTTAATGAAAGCACTGATTCCAATATTTACGAGAATCAATGGAGAAAATAATCGTCGCAATCTTTTAGAAAACGCTAACGTTGACCCAGCATTTATTAGTAGCAACTTGATACTTGGCGAAAGTCCCGTTGATTTTACTCAAGCTTTAATTGCTGCATTCAGATCTTATAAGATTTCTATCCACAACGATTATCATCCCCAGACAAATGTACTTGCATCCCTGGTTAATTTAGCTGAATTTTATGGGTTGTCTGACCAAGATTTAAAACTATTCAACCGCCTCATCACCCAAGGCGAAGAAAATTTCAAAGCTTTAATTGCTCGCAATGCTGTTGGTAGAATTGAATCTCCTCAAGGCAGAGGTATCGGTACAGGAGTGCTAGTAGCTCAAAATTTATTACTAACCTGCTATCATATCTTTACCAAAACTAGAGTCGAAAAAGCTTGGGTAAGATTTGGCTATAAATCCGACAGCTACGGCACAGAAGATACCTATGAATTAGACCTGAATTTTGTTGAAAACCATCCTCATCTTGATTATGCCTTAATTCGCTTGCAACCAACTCCTTCGCTCCAACCAATTCGCCCAGTTAATGCTATCTTAGATAGCGGACAAAAAATTCGCTTAATTCACCATCCCCAGGGTAAACCTGTAGAGATATCTGGTTTAAGTGAGATTGTCCAAGTAGGGCCAGAATACATCGATCATAATCTGAATACAGATGCAGGTTCTTCCGGCGCACCAATATTTAATCATGCTTGGGAATTAGTAGCTATTCACCAAGGGAATCCTGGTGTTGCTCGCCTTACAAAAGGTAAAATGGGAGGCCAACCTATATCAGCAATCTGGAATCAAATTGCAAATCATCTCGATCTTAAGTAGGTAGGTGTAAATAAACTTTGGTATGTTACAGAATGTAAAGTTCAGCATATTCCAGGTGTATAAAGTGTAGTAGGGAGACGGCAATGTTCATTAGTGTAAACTTGAATTATAACCCAGTTATAGATTTTTATTTAACTATTAAATCTAGATCCCCCCTAGCCCCCCTTAAGAAGGGGGGGACAAGATTCCGATCAAAGTCCCCCTTCTTAAGGGGGATTTAGGGGGATCTAGACTCAGGTAAAAACGAGATTTCTCAAAGGTTTGATATATTTATTACCGCTCATCTACTTAGCTAAATCGGGAGAATAAAACTGTGGGATTATTTCAAAAAGTAGGAGATAAATTAAGTCACGAAGCTATGAAATACAAAATAGTCTTTCTACCAGACTATCGAGTTGATTTGACTTACGATCCGACTCCGATTAAAGCTGGGGAAGCTTACTGTCGCATCTGGTTAGCAGATGTAAATTTACAAAAAGATGTAGAGTGGTTCAAAAAAAGATATCCTGTCGTTCATGCTGCTGTACGCTTTCATCACGGTAATGAAGTTGTCACGATTCCCTACCTCGCTAAACCCGGTCATTTAAGAAGTTTAGGTACTGGGGATGTGGGTACAGTTATTCAGTCCAATTATCCGATTACCCCTCTGTTTCCCTTCAATCAAGGGTTGGTAGAGTTACAAGCAGGTTTGTTCAGCATGGTATCAGACGATCCAGTTGCCAAATTTATCAAAGTAATGGGACGTTTTTCGGAATTACTACCCGTACCCGAACTTTCATCAGTGGTGAAGCTAGCCGAACCAATTTATCAAGGTATTGAAGAATTGTTAGATATGGGCGATCGGCAACTTGAATTAGTTTACCAGCAAGCATTTACTGATGCTACAGGCGGTGGCAGTAACTTGTTGCGATCGGGTTATTTTGCTGTAATTCTAGCAGAAGAACACCAGTTTAATAGCGATACTTTATGTGTAGTCAATGACTGTTTGCAAATGGGTTCTCCTGGAAATACAAAAGTGTTTCTAAAAGATAGTCAACCATTGACAGGTTACAGCTATATGCTGTTTCGCATCGAAAAACAAACTCAACAAGATTGGGAATCGCTAACTAAAATTAAAGAATTAGTGGATTTAGCTCAAGATGGTGTGAGTAATGGCAAATATGAAGAGGTAAAAGCTACCTTGATTCCTGCAATTAGAACTACCATTATGCGGAGTCCTGACATTGCTAAGAGCGATCGCAAACCAATGATAATCAAAATTGAGGAAACTCTTAAGGAAGAAGGTTTGCAGTCTGCTAAAGGACAAAGGCGATCGCTCTATTCTATCATGCAGCGACCTCTGCCTAATATCGATGCAGGAACAGAAGCTGAGCTTGCATCTTTGGAAAGACTTTTTGCTGAATAGAGATAAGAACCGGCCGGGCGGGTTTATGAGATTGTCGGTTTTAGGCAATTATTATTGGTGAACCCGCCCCTACAGGAATTATATCTATTTAACCTAACCTAATATTACCACTACTTCGGATATCTTTTATGTTAATATAATGCCATTTTTAAATTATTTTCATTCAGGAATTCTCAGGTTTGCATCTTCACTAAAACAGCGGTTTGCGGTGGCAATTGGCGCGGAAAATCGAGCCACGCTACCAATCGATATCGCGCCCCACAGTCCGGGAATGCGAGGCGTTTGGATACCCAGCACTGACTGCAAGGTTCTCACTTCAAAACAGCGAATTGCTGAGGCAATGGACTTCCTCGCCGACACGGGATTTAATACAGTATTTCCTGTTGTTTGGAACCGGGGTTATACGGCTTATCCATCTCAAATTATGCGGGAACAATTTGGGGTTGAAATTGACGCGCGCTATCAATGCCGCGACCCCTTAGCAGAATTAATTGTTGAGGCTAATAGAGTTTGTTTAAAAGTTATTCCTTGGTTTGAATACGGATTTGTGAGTTCTTATAATCTCAACGGCGGTCATTTGCTGGCGAAAAAACCTGAGTGGGCGGCGCGCGATCGCACTGGAAATTTGCTGAAAAAAAATAATTTCGAGTGGATGAATTCCCTTGACTCAGAAGTGCAAGATTTTTTGCTGGGTTTGATGCTGGAAGTTGCCAGAAATTATCCAGTCAATGGCGTTCAAGGAGACGATCGCATTGCGCTACCCTGTGAAGGCGGCTACGATGAAAAAACGGTTAAACGCTACCGCCAAGAGTGCGGGAGAGAACCGCCACATAATTGTAGAGAGCAACATTGGCTGCACTGGCGCGCCGATCTAATTACTGAGTTTGTGGCTCGATTGCATCGAGAATTGAAAGCGATTAGTCCCGATTTGTTGCTGTCAATGTCGCCAAGTCCCTATGACTGGGGATTCGTAGAATATTTGCAAGATTCTCAAGCTTGGGTTGACAAAAAGTTGGTTGATATGCTTCACCCGCAGTTTTATCGCCGCGATTTTAACGGTTACAAACAATTGCTCGATCGACTGATCGATCGACAACTTACCTGCGAGCAAGTGTCCTGTGTGTCTCCCGGTATCCTGTTGGCGAATCGAGGGAGCAATTATAGCATGAATCCGGAGCTGTTGTTGCAAGTAATTGCTTGCAACCGTTCTCGCGGCGTTCCAGGAGAAGTGCTGTTTTTTTACGAAGGTTTGCGGGATAACGATAATGCTTTGGCTGAGGCTTTGAAAAATGGGCCCTACGGTTGAGACTCTCCCGGAATCGGGCTGTTTCCGGTTTGTTGCGTTCAACGGAGTCGATCGATATTTGAAGCCAACTTGGTATAAAATTATATAGCGCAGACCAAGTCTAGCAAACAGTGCATCAATGCCAAGCAGCAAGCGTTACTAATTGTTAAGCCGATCGCCCAAAAAACAGATAGTCAATCATTGCGGAGTTTTCAACAGTTGACAGTTGACAGTTTGTAGGGGCGGTGGATGGTGCGGGCCCGCCCTCTTAACAGTTTAAGAGTGACCTCTACCCTTAAGTCCGAGTAGGGGAGTAATGAATAGTCTGATTTTAATTTTTCCATCCAAGACTTGGGGCTTTCACCCAATTCTTTCTGGTAAAAATAGTCTAATCGGAGATATTTTATAAGTGGTACAAGTTTTTTGATAAGTTGAGTTTTGTGGGTGCAGCCGTATTTTATTAAAGAAACCGAGTTAAAAAAAAGCAATCTCAAACGATCGCCAAAATATGAGGATAAATGAATGAACTCAGTAGCAACCCTCATCCAACAGCTACCAGAGCTCAGCGATGCTGAATTCAACCAAAAATATTTGAAACAAAAACAAGGGATGCACACCTTGGCGACAATATTGCCGCAAGTAGAACAGCAAAGCCAGGCTTTGCGCGCAATAAAATTAGCCCTAAAAGTAAATTTAAAACTCGGCTCGAAGCTAGCAGGAATGGTCAAGCCGGAGTTTCAACTAAAAACAGTAAGATTAATCGTAAAAATTAAAACTTCGCTGCCGCTCAAAATTCAACTGCTGGCACTGACAAGTTCCGATATGGCAATTCCAATGCTTGTCAAAACATTGAACCACAAAGACCGTGCCGTGAGCCTTCATTGCATTCGGGCGATCGGCAAAATTGGCTCTAGGGCGGCAGTAATTGAATTAGCGCGGGTGCTCGAATCTGCCGATTCCCAAGCGCAAGCTTGGGCCGCTTGGGCCCTAGGAGAAATTGACTCGAAACCAGCAGCCGCAGCACTGATCGAAGCCCTCAACCACAAAGCCGCCGGAGTGCGCGCCTGGGCGGTTTGGGCCTTGGGTAAAATTAACCCCAAAATAGCCGTCCCCACCACGATCAAAGCCTTGAAACATCAAGACTCAGAGGTGCGCTGGCGGGCCGCCGTCAACTGCGGGAAAATCGGGGTGGCTGAGGTAGTTCCGGGGCTGCTGAATGCCCTCAGAGACGACAATCACCTCGTCCGTGCTAGGGCGGCGGCGGCTTTGGGGAAAATTGGCGATCGCGACGCAGTACCCCGCTTAGTAGAATTGCTTCACGAACCCGACTCCTATGCCGTTTCTTTGAGGGCCGCCGAGGCCTTGGGACAAATCGGGACGGAAACGGCTGTCGCTGGGCTGCTGCAAGCGCTCAACAACCAAGACTCAGATGTGCGCGGCAGTGCAGTTTCTGCCTTGGGGGAAATCAGCAGCGAGGTGGCTGCGGTGGCGGTAATGCGATCGCTCTCGGATCGAGACATTTTCGTGCGCGGCAGGGCGGCTGTTGCACTCGGGAACATCAATATAGCCGGAGATGCTAACTTGCAAAAAATGGTGGCTGCGGGACTGGCGATCGCCCTAGGCGACAGCGAATCCTATGTGCGGTGGAGAGTTGCTGATGCTTTGGGGCAGATTGGGACAGACGAGGCTGTAGCAGGTTTGGTGCGACTGCTGGAAGACGAAACCTCTGGAGTGCGCCAAAAGGCTGTTAAATCCCTCGGTCAAATTGGCTCTCGTGCTGCTCTTTTGGCTCTGGAAGCAGCTTTAAAACGCCAATTTGCTGACGTTCGCGCCCTCGCCGCCCAATATTTGCCGGATGTCGGCGCTGAGGTAAAAACAGTTTATTTTGAGCAGGAATCTGCTACGGATGTCTCGGGTGAAAAACTGTCGCAAATCCAGATTGCTTCGGAAGCAGAAGCCACTGAATATATTATCGATCGCCCTGCGGGCCGGAATCTCCAATACTTAATCTCGATCGGCACTCCGGGCGTACCAGATCCCAAAACTTTTCACAAAGTCCCTAACCGATTGCGGTTAGAATTTAACGACCTCGAAACCCCCGTTGACGACCCCGATCGCGTCTTGGCTACAATTGATGACGTACTCCAAATTATTGACTTCGCCCGCCAAATATCGGCGCACCCCGGCAAATTGCTCGTCTGCTGTCAAAGTGGCATCAGCCGTTCAACAGCAGCAGCTTTGACTGTGTGTGCTGCCCTGTTGGGCCGGGGCAAAGAACAAGAAGCTTGGGCCGTGGTGCTTGCCGCCAGAGCCCAAGCCAGGCCGAATCGCTGGATTGTGCAATTGGCCGATGAAGCTTTGGGTAGAAATGGAAAGTTATCCGATTTTAGATTTTAGATTTCCACCGCTGCGATCGCGTCGAACGATTTTAGATTTGCGAATAACTTATTTTCTAAGAGTTTGAAGCTTGCTTAGAGTTGCATTATTTTTTTGAACTGGTATTAATAGGAGCGATCGAATTGACCGTCGCCACAGAGAGAGCTCGCAATTGCAACAGTTAACCCGTAGAAACCCGGTTTCTTTTCGTAAGCTCTAAAGTTATACTCGATTTACACGACTTGCGGGGCTGCGATGCCAAAAGTCGATCGCCAGGGTGCAGAAGCGCGATCGGCTGCCGCATTTGTGACATTCTGTGCTATGTATTAGTCGGATACGCAACAAAAACTGTCAAGCAATCGTCGCATTGCTGGTAGCAACACCCCAAAGCTGAGGAATCGGGTGCATTGTCAAGAGACAATATCAGCTTTGGGCTACTCACAGGCAAAACGCATCAGACAGAATTTTCTGCCTGTAAAAATTCATGTGGCAATAATTCACTGCCGGGATAAATCTTTCTTTTTTTGCCTGCTGGAGACTTTTACCAGTCGAAAAAGTAATTTGGCAACAGCCATCAACAGCCTAATTATCTATTAGACATCAACCGAATTTAAGCTTCTGCCCTGACTCGACAAGAGTTTCAGATACTTTTTCGCAGATGTCTACAGGAAAACACACAAGCTTTTCCCTTTGGAGAACTTACGAGCGTGGTAAATTTTCACAGAATACAGCGGTTGCATATGTCAAAAACAAATTTGCTCAAAAAAACACGCAACGAAGTAGGTTTATCGGTTGGTGCTTGGCAAGGCAAGGGCGAGGCAAATCCAGATTTGCAACCATTGAGCCAGCAGGAAAAAGCTGTATTACCGCAAACAAATAACCCCGAAAATAGCAATTTAGGTAAACGGATGTGGCCCTTTATTTCCGCACAATTTGCTTCTGTAGAAACCGAACCCAAACAATCATTGCTCCACAATCTGGCAAAACAACCCTCCTTGAAACTTACCAAAAACTTGTCTTTTAAGCTTGGCTGTCTGCCCATAGACAAAAAAATCAGTGGCGGGTATTTGCTAGCAATAGGAATCGGATTTGTTGGCTCGCTGAGCGGACTTACAATCGCTGAATACCACCAAGAAAAAGGATTGAGGCAACTCAATGATGCTCACATACAAGCACAATTGATCGGTAACTTTAAAGATGCAGCACTGGCAGCACAATTGCAGGGAGCACAGCTAGATTCTTTTGTAGACAATTCCCCTAAGTTGGAACTGCAAAAACAGCAGTTTATCAACAGTATTGTTAAGGCCAAAAACCTGCGGTTGCGGATCGAAAAATTTGCCGAAAGCCAACCAGCTTGGCTCGCAGCCAAGCCGGAAGCTCTCAAAATTTTACTCCAAGATTGCACGGAAAATTTAGAATCCTACGCCGATACTCTCAACTCAACTTTGCTGCAAGTCCAGCAATCGCAACTGTCGCCTCGGAAGATAGAGTCGATCCGAAAATTGTTGGCCACAGAAAGCGGAGAAGGTGCAAAACAGCTTGAGGGACACCTTCAGGAATTGAGCAAAATCCTCGATATTGCCCAGCAGCAAGAGCGCCAAGGTGGTGCAGTGATGCAGGCTGCCCAAGGAATCGAAAAGGGCATAATTATGATTAGTATGCTGCTGTCGGTAGGGCTGGCTGGAATAGTGGCCTGCCGCACCAGTAGGGCGATCGCCAAACCAGTCGTCAGCGTCACTCAGGTGGCTCAACAAGTCGCTGCCGAGTCGAATTTTGATTTGCGAGCCCCCGTCAGCGGACAAGACGAAATAAGCTCGTTAGCTGTATCTCTCAATCACCTGATCGAGCGAGTTTCCGAACATACAAAAGAATTGGCACAAGCTAAGGAAGATGCTTTAGTGGCTACCACTGCTAAAAGCCACTTTTTAGCCAATATGAGTCACGAGTTGCGGACGCCTTTAAACGCGATTATCGGCTACAGTCAACTACTTTTAGAAGATGCCAGAGATTCCGGGTACAAAGATTTTGTTACCGACTTAGACAAGATTCAGAATGCAGGCACGCACCTGCTATCTTTGGTTAACGACATCCTCGATTTATCAAAAATTCAAGCGGGGGGAATGAACCTCGACATCGAAGAGTTTGACATCGAATCCCTGCTCGATCACATGTCAATGGCGGTAAAATTGTCTTTACAACAGAATGGCAATGTTTTAGAAATAGAGTGTGACAGTCAAACTGTTGGCACCATGCACGCAGATGTAGCGAAAGTGCGAAAAGTCCTGCTGCACCTGCTGAACAATGCTGCTAAGTTCACCAAAAATGGGATAGTGAAAGTCAGCGTCAGCCGTGTTGAGGGAACCGGAGAATCGAATGTAGCGCATCTGTCGGGTGTTGAAAATTTAATGGTTGCGGGCGAGGCGAAATCGAGTTTAATTGCTTGTCCAGTTGCGAATGTTCAAGCATCGGATTGGATTTGCTTTCGAGTTAAAGATACCGGCATTGGAATGTCTCCCCAACAACAGCAAAAATTGTTTGAAGCCTTCGCGCAAGCTGATTCTTCGGCGGCGCGCCAGTACGGTGGCACTGGATTGGGGCTGACAATTAGCCGCCACTACTGTCAGATGATGGGCGGCGAGATTTTGGTCGAAAGCGAGGAGGGCAAAGGGTCTATTTTCACTGTACGCATACCAGCAGGAAATAGTTAATACACACTTGACAATCCCCGCCGCCAACCCTATCGGGTGTGGTGGGGGCTTCTTAAACTCACAAATAAGAGTTCCTGTTGCCCTCGAAAGGTTATATAGCGGTTCTCAAAAAAGTGAGATATACCCTATACCCTATGCCCTATGCCCGGTTTGGCCTATGCCCTATGCCCAGTCGTACCTAATCTTTCCCTCGAAAGGCTATATAACTTCTGAAAGCTCGATCAAAGGTCAAATATTGAAGTGACTTTTGTATCAACATATTTCATGTCACCAGTAGTTCCTCCAGCAAAATGAAGGAAATAGTTATTGAAAAATGCTGTTGTTACACATTTAGAAATTAGTGAAGCCTTAGGATTCAAACCAATTTTTTGTAATCCCTTTTGTACTACGTTGTCTCTCGAACTTAGAAAGGGGTACAGAAATTGCTGGATTAACGGCCAAGGCATATTAAATTTTGGAGAAATCCAGCACTCAATATGGCGCATCAATATCTCATAGCTCAATGGGCGCATTTCATAGTTCCATTCTCCCGAACCTTTGTCTTCATAGGAGTGATAAACATACTCCAGCAATTCTCTATGATAACGAGGAGAAAGCACCATAACTCCGGCTTGTACAACGGATTGAAATTCTGCATCTATCCCATAACTTTTGTAAAAAGCTGTAGGAGAAAGGTTGTCTATGTATTCGATACCATTCTTAGACCAAAAATCATAAAGTCTTTTCAGGCAAATCTCGTGATCGGCTCTACTAGGAGTTGCATAATCATCTACTGCCCCAATCTTCTCCAGTGGAACTCCCTCGGTAATATCGGGACTGTTTGGGTTAATCAATATATCAGCATCGACCCAAACAACTCGATCGTATTTTTGAAGACTGGGTTCTGACAAAATTAAGCACTTTTGCCATGATGGATTTCTAGACTGAGCCTTGGACGAATTATCTAACGGTTGTGTCAAAACAACAACTTCAAATTGATATTTTTCAGCATAGTGCTGCCATAGAGACCTACAATGTTTCTCAAACATGAGTTCATAGTTCTTGCCTATTGCTAGCGTAACAAGTGCCTTTGCCACTCTATACTCTCCTTAGTTTATTCATTGAAGATTTACCTTTAAACCCTGAACGCGGAAATCTCCCACAAACACCTGATTCCACCCCAAAATGCCGCATATGCTTTTTACTGTCAAGTTCTACTATAAAAAATTATCTAAATTTTTCAGTATCTTAGGATTGGTAGTGTATAAGGCAATACTCTTCGCTTAGGGTTGTCGGAAGAGACAAACGCTCTTCTGCGATCGCTTCGGTAAGGACTAGGAAAAGAATCCCAGAGTCTATTTTTAACATCGTTTTGACTGGATGACTGTCTCAACCCAAGCGTATTGGTGTATGGCGAGCCTCAATCATTTGTGCAAGTATTTAGGGGCGGTGTCGCAGGAGCTGAAATACCGATCGCAGCCGGATTGCCACTACAAACATGACAGGATTTTTGACTGCTGGCTATAGGATCATTTATAGTTCTGGATTACTGCATTTTTTCTGGTTGTCGATCGCCCCTACGGCCAGTAATGGTCAAAAAATGCCCTATAAATTGCTACTCATTGATCGTCGCCACCCCGGACTCAAGGTAATATTTAACACCAGTGCAGTAGATTCTGAATTGCCCAGCGATCGCCAATGGTGCGATCGATAGCTACTACATCACAAGACAGCCAACACTGACTGAGAGATTACTACCCGCTGAGGTGGTTGCGAGCTTTGGGTTTACAAGTCGAAATTCTGGTACCTTGGGACTTGCGAGAGAAAATGGCTGTAAAAATCCAAAATACTGGCAACTTATACAGATAGTCTTTTGCCCGATAATTATTAAAGTTATTGTGGAAAACTTGCATATTTCTGTGGAAAACCCCGTTTTTGCTGTGGAAAACCACAAATAAACGAAGGGCGATTGCTCTCAACAGATTGAGAGCATTTAAAAAATTGGAGGAATTGCGATGCTTTTCAACGCCTTCCTCCTTCATCCCTCAACCTGCTTTTTGCTGGAAATACAACCTAAATCTTTCTTGCTTCATCCTTCCCTCTTCCCTCTTCCTTCTTCCCTCTTCCCTCTTCCCTCTTCCTTCTTCCTTCTTCCTTCTTCCCTCTTCCTTCTTCCTTCTCTTAGGCCTCGTAGCTAATTTGGTCGGAATGGTAAGCCGGCGGCTCAACGTGAATTAAGATGCGTACAGGGCTGAAACGTTCTTCCAAACGGGCTTCAACTTCTTCTGTAATCCGGTGAGCAGTTTCTACATCGACAGCATTGACAATCATGTGCATATCAATAAACACTTGACGCCCGATCAGCCCGCGAGAGGCGATCGAGTGACAGTTAACAACTCCGGGCACATCCATGGCAATTGCTTGGATGACTTCCGGTGCGATCGCCATTTCATCCACCAACCAAGGCAAATTTTCCGTTAAAACTTTCCAACCGCTGCTAAATACCAAAAGAGCGACAGGAAAAGACAAAAACACGTCCAGGGATTGCAATTGAGGTATGTTTAAAATCTGACCTTGCCAAACACCGATCAACCCGCCGATGACCATAATTGTTACCCAAACATCGCTCATCGTGTGCTGGGCGTCAGCCACCAAAATCGCGCTACCGAGACGTTTGCCAACTCTGCGCTCGTAAAAAGCCACAAAAATATTAATTCCCAGTACCAGCAGCAAAATCCACAGTTCATTTGGGGATATTTTGACAGCTTTACCGCCGTTTAGCAACCTTTCGACAGCACCGCTGAGAATTTCAAAACAGGCAATTCCCAGAAAAACAGCAATTCCCAGAGCTCCGAGAGCGTCAAATTTCTGGTGTCCGTAGGGATGATCGCGATCGGGCTGCGGATTGGCATAATGATTAGTGACCAATCCTAAAATATTATTAGCACTGTCCGTGACGCTGTGCAAGGCATCTGCCAGCAAACTCAGGGAACCAGTCAGCCATCCCACGCCTGCTTTAATTGCCATCACCACCAAGTTTAGCAATAAGGTAATGATTAAAACCTTGCGGACTTCGGAACGGTTATCGGCAACCATAGAATCTCCTCTATCAGCGATCGAGTTTTCTGGCTTTTAGTTTAAAGCGTATCAAGTCACCAAAGGTTAAAAGTATTACAGAATCTAGCTTGCAACTAGATTTATATTCATTAATTTAGCCAAGCTTGTTGAGAGAAGTTTCAATTAATAGCATTCTCGCAGTCCAATTGAGCTGGAACGTACTTCTTTTGGGTTACTATATTTTTTAGCATTAACGATTGTATATTAAATTTCATTGCCCATGTCTCTTTCTCCGCTGACACTGAATTTAGTTGAAGGTTCTGTCTCGTTTAGCTTTTCCCCGGAAGCTGCACGGGATTTGCAAAGTGCGATCGCCACTTTGATGGACAGCTTGAAAGCCGTAGCGGCAAAAACCGCTGGTGGCAAAGCTTCTCCCCAAAAACCGATGGAATATCGGTATGCAGGGGATGTATTTTTGGAGGTTTTCTGCAACCCGAATATCTGGGCGACTCCTTTTGCTGCGAAAGTGCTGATTACGGTTAGGGACGATCGCCTGCGCGTCACCACCGAAGCCGAACTGAGCCGCCTGCGCGACGATCTCGCTCAGTATATTGAACAAGTCGGTTGAGAGAGATGCTTCAATCTGAAACCCGTCCGTTTATCAAGGTTCAATTGCTCATAAAAATTAATACGGGATGCGGGAAACGAGCGCGACTTTAGTCCTTCCTAGGGAAGCGACTCGTGCGGTTTTAACCGCCGTGGTACTTGTGCTATAATTAGATTGTGAGTAGGAACAGGAACAAAAACATCTACGTGTTGAAACATCCTAGTATCGGAGAAATCCCGGCTCCTATGAAACAACGGTTAGGTTTAAGTCCTGATGTCAGTATGACAGGAAAGAGCAAATAATGGCAGGTTGTGGAGCGTACCGCGTCTTGGCTTCGTGATGGATTCTGAAAGCATTAAAAACCAAAGTAGCTAGTAACTATCGCTTGACGATTGGTGACTAAGTAGACGGCGTTTGACGGTCGTAACGAGATTAGATTTAGGCCACAGCCTTGGTCTAATTCTGTCAGTAGAATCTCAGTGGCGTTGACTCCCTGAGAGTGTCAAAGATTAGCGGGTTTTGTCAAAGCTTAGTAGGCTGCTTTAGTTAGGCGCACGTTACTCCAAAAAAAACAGTAAATTTGGTTTGTAGTAAGGACTTCAGTCCTTTGATGAGAGATGCGGACTGAAGTCCTCACTACGAACCTCTTTTGATGGCTGATAATGTACTTAAAATTCTATAAATCTTAAACTTACTGACGCACCCTACGACTTTTTTCTAACGGATAGCGATCGGCAGGCGAAGCCGACCATTCCCACATTGAACCTGGATAATTCTTAGCATTAAATCCGAAATTTGTCAAGACAGAAGTCAACCACGCAGACCTAATTCCGCCACTACAATAAGTGACAATCTCAGTTGACAGCGAAACTTCTTTCTGCTGCAAGATTTCGACAATTTCCCCGCGAGAGAGGAGTTGTCCCTGCTTGTCCATCAACTGTTTGTAATAAAGGTGAATTGCCCCGGGAATGCGGCCGCCCCGCGTTTCTCCGTAAGGCGTTTTACCTGCATATTCTCGCGGCTCTCGGGCATCAATAACTGCTAAATTAGCATTGCCTAAAATAGCTTTTAAATCATCTCGATTGATTTCCCAAGTCGAGCGGCGAGATACGATAAAATCTCCGGGCTGAGGTGGATTGTTGGCACCTGTTACATGAGAAATTCCAGCTTTGACTAAAGCTTGATATCCTCCACCTACAAAAACAGCTTTTTCGTGTCCCAAAGTTCGCAGCATCCAAACAATTCGCCCGTCTTCGCCCCATCCTTTCACGGAATCGGCGATCGCGATTACAGGTTGGTCTTGACAAATTCCCAGTGCTTGCAGTTTTTCTGTTAAGATTGTATCATCTTCGAGAATTTTGCCTTTGTGCGGAAAGTGCGATCGCGAAAATTCTTGCCAAGTTACGGGAATAGCTGGCGGGAGACGGCAAAACCACTTTAAAATAGGTTGGCGAGCATCGAGCAAGGTAGCTCGTTTTTCCAGCAATTGCTTGGCTAAATCTGCACCTACAATCCAATTATCGGACAAATTACACATCAATTAGAGATGGTTTATTGAGCAACTTTTGCTGTATTAGCACCGCAGGCTACAACCCCTTTAGTATCCATTGTTGGCTTGGCTGGTTTAATCTTGCCAGAAGCAACATTTAGACATAAGATTGTTTGGGTCTTATTTCCTGCCAAAAAGACTCCACCCACAAAACTTTTGAGATTAGATTGATTCGACACTGCATAATTAAATACAGCTTTGTTGGCTGTATCAATTGAATATTTGTAATTAGCTGTGTCAGCTTTAATGCCGAGAGCTAGATTAGAAACAGAACTTGTAAAACCCGTATTGTTGCGATAGTAGTCTTGCTGAGCTTTATTCATTTCTACCACATATTGTTTGGCTGCTGATTCTTGAGTTTTAAGGGTTGGCGACAACTGAGCATGAGCCACTGTAGGAAACAAAACTGGTAGAATTAGAGTTGCGATCGCAATTTTTATCTGCTGGTTACGAGAGCTATAAATCATGTTTTTACCATTGCTTAAAACTTGAATGGCGGTAGGACACCGCACGGCCGTGTCTTTACATACGTGCGGTTTTACCTACATATTTCACGTCAAATTCATCGATCGACCTACTTAGCCAAAGCGGTATTGTTCGCAAAAATGACTGATTAACTGAGCGGTTGAGTAACATACAATTAAACTAATTGTTTTGCTTGAAACTGTTTCAAATCTCCAGGAGCAACGGTACCGTGTTCGGTGATGATTCCCGAGATTAATGCAGCCGGAGTTACATCAAAAGCTGGATTGTAAAATTCTACTCCTTCAGGACAAATTCGCGTAGTTCCAACTTGATACATTTCAACTGAATCGCGTTCTTCAATGGGGATTTGGCTACCGTCGGAAAGTTCAAAATCAATTGTTGACAGAGGGGCGGCGACAAAGAAGGGGACGTTGTGAGCTTTGGCAACAATTGCTAAGCTGTAAGTGCCAATTTTATTGGCGGCGTCGCCGTTAGCAGCGATTCTGTCTGCACCAACAACTACTGCGTGAATCATGCCGAGTTTCATGCAGTGGGCGGCCATATTGTCGGCGATTAAGGTGACGGGAATTCCTTCTTGCACGCATTCCCAGGTGGTGAGTTTGGCGCCTTGGAGGCGGGGGCGAGTTTCGTCAGCAAAAACTCTGCCAAGTCTGCCTTCTCGCCAAGCCGAACGAAATACGCCTAAGGCTGTACCGTAGCCTGCTGTAGCTAATGCGCCGGCATTGCAGTGAGTTAGTAAGTTCAATTTTTCTGGTGTAGCCGGCAGAACTTCTAAACCTTTGTCGCCGATATCTTTACAAGTTTGTACGTCTTCTGCTTGAATGGTTTTAGCCATTTCTAACAAAGTTTTCTGTACTTGTTCGACGGAACCGCTAGTTTGATTTGCTGTTTTGAGCATTCGGGATATTGCCCAAAACAAATTAACTGCTGTGGGACGAGTCGATCGCAATAATTCACCAACTTGTTCTAGTTTAGCCAGAAATTCCGTGCGATCGCCCGTTTCGATTTCCCTCGCACCCAAATACATCCCGTAAGCTGCTGCTACCCCAATCGCCGGAGCACCTCGCACGATCATCGTTTTAATCGCCTCAGCCATATCTTGAGAGCTACTAATTTCGACTGTGCTATATTCTTTCGGCAGTTGGTTTTGGTCAATTAGCAGCACCCGGTTGTCGAGCCAGGTGATGGGGGAAACGGGGGATTTTTGAGCAGTCATCGATTTCAATGATGTGAGGGACAAGTTTCTATGATGCCATGAAGGCGGATATTTCTCTATCTTATTAGGCACGCACTGGATTTGCCAAAAATCAAAGTCATAGGATTGGAGATTTAAGATTGGTTACATCTTTACGACTATATGGCTACAGAATTAACAAAAATTATTGTTAAGGATGGATAGCCTCGATCGGCTGTTGCACATTTAAATTGTATATTTCAATTTTGATCGAAACTCCTCAAATCCTCTCCCCGAATCCCTCGAACATAGCAGACAATCTCTCCCTTGGCAGCTTACTTTCCCATATTGCGCTTCATGCGATCGAGTTCTTCCTCAGCTTCCCAGTGTTGAAACTTTTGTTCGAGAGGGTCTGCCGCCTTAAAACTGTTAAAATTAGAACTCTGATTCCAACCCTTTGTATCCCAATTCTGCTCAGTTTTATCTGCTTTAGTCGTAGTTTTAGTTTTCACTTCTGCGGCTTTGGCGCGGACTTCTTTTCGGCGCAATTGAATTTGGCGGTACAATTCTTTGGCTTTTTCTATCCGTTCTTTGCAGCCTTGCATTTGTCCCCAGCGCTGATTTCCCTGACGCAGCAAAGCTGCTTGTCGCTCTTGGGCGGCTTGAGCTAGATCCAGCCTTTGAGCTGCTTTGGCTTTGTTGGCGCGATCGTTCCAGCGCTGAATTTCTTGGGCGGCGGACAGAATTTCTGCTTGCAGTGTTTTCTCTTGTTTCTGAATCTCTAGAATCAGTCGCAGGGTGTCTTCTTCTTGTTCCTTGAGTTGTTCTTCTATTGCCTGCAATTCCAGGTGGGGGTTGCTACGCAAAAATTCTTCTAATCGGGTTTCTAGAAAGCGGCTGACATCATCAAATATGCTCATTTTTTATGAATCCTGTGTTATTGGTTATTTGTTATTGGTTATTTGTTATTTGTTATTTGTTATTCGTTTTTAGCAGTTGAAATTCCCCAGCGATCGATTTATTAGCTACTAACAACTGACCCTTCGACTTCGCTCAGGGCAGCGCAACTGACAACTGACAACTGTCAACTGTCAACTGTCAACTGAAAATTTAAGAGGGCGGGCACGGGGGCGCCGCCCCTACCAACGGACAACTGTCAACTGTCAACTGACTGATTAGAACTTTTGTCCGACAAAAACCGATCGCACATCTCCACCCTTGCGGATAACTGCTTCTTGATTTTTGATTTCTGCCAGAGTCCAACCGCTAGCGCCGATGCTTTCGCCGACATAAATTCTGCGGGCTACACCGTCTACTTCAAACAAAGCAGCCGATCGATCGCCCAATTCCAAAATTCCCACTAGCGTCTGGGCGGAAGTCGGCGCGCCGGTAACAGCCGCTGCCGATTGCTGGGGCGCTGGCGCGGATTGCCCTGCTGCGGTTGCTGGTGCTGGTGCTGGTGCTGAATCAGTTTCGCGAGCCAAAATCTTTGGCTGCACAGACTCCGAGGGGGAAGCAGAAGCCGCGAGGGGAGCGCGATTGCCAGCGGCGGCGATCGCGCGACCCGAGGCAGAGGCTGACGGTGAAGGCGAACCTGCTGCGGTTTGAGAAGCTGCCGGAACCGCCACATTCACCTGAGTCGGAGCCGCCGGAGCCACAGTCACCTGAGCGGGGGGAGGGATGACTACGACTTGGGGTGCAGGTGCTCCCGGCGCGGCGGCGGCTTGTTCTAAGGCATTCGCGATGCGGTTGACTGCTGTCGAAAGACCTGCGGTTGCCGGTGGCGCGCCGGAAATTGAAATGCTCGGGAGTGTCCCTGGGGTTGCGGCTCCCGGAACTGCGGCAAGTTGCGAGTTAGCCTGAGGAGCTTTTTTTTGTTCGATCGCTACTAGCGATCGCTGCACGTATTCGACAAACTGGGTGTCTGGTGCGATTTTGCCACTTGCTGCCGGCGTCTGCGGGGTCGGGGCTGCGGGCAAGCGCACCAGTCCCGACCTGCTTGCCAGCCACAATCCCATGACTAGGAGCAGCGACCCACAGGCTGCTCCTAGCAGGATTCGGTCAAATGATTGTTTGGACTGTTTTTTGGTTGTTTCTAGGGCGACTTGGCGGGCGATCGCTGCTACCTGTTGTTCCCCGCCTCGCGGAGGTTCTGGCGCCAACTGCGACAAAACTATTTGAGGTACCGAGATGGATTTTAGCGCCACGAATTCTGCTGGTGGCACCTGCTCGGCTGGCAGTCCCTCGCTGCCGTCGAATGCTCGATCGACTCCTTCAAACAGTTCGTCCATCAACCGATCGGCGTAGGACTCTACTGCCACTGTTTCGGATGGCACTGTTTCGACGGTCGCCACCACGGCGATCGGATCGGACGCTGATTCCAAGGACATCTGTTTGGCGATTACTTTTTGAGGCATAGTTTTTTGTTGGCTCCCGCTCCTCGACAACTCTGAGATTCTCAACTTCAGATTTCTACAGGATACTTGTGATGTTGACCAATTCTTGGCTTAGAACAGGTTAATTGTAGCTCACCCATCACCATATTTTTAGTCCTGGGCCATTTGCTTTACCCGATCGACTTTTGTTTTACTTGTTTTTGCGCCTTTTTACCCGCAATCAACCGATACCAGGCCCCGCACTCTTTTTGTCGGTGCTCTCAAAATTTTCGACTCAAGTTCTGCCTCCGGTGATTCACTGTCCTTGTAGGGAAAAATTAAAATCAGACGATTCATTACTCCAATCCTCTTCCTTCTATAGCCTTTCGATCTCTCATATGAGGTACTTATGGGCAAACAGGGCAAACAGGGCAAACAGGGCAAACAGAGCATTGGCTTGCGCTGGGCATTGGCTTGCGCTGGGTATTGGCTTGCGCTGGACATACCTCACTTTTTTGAGAACGGCTATAGGTAGAGTTCGCCCTCAACTGTCATCTTTCATCTTTCAACTGTCAACTGAATGAAACGACCGAGAGTTTGTCAGGTGTGTATTTGTAATATTGTCGCTCTTCGTCGCACCCTAGGACTACCGATATCGTCGATATATCGGTGAGAATCGTTATATGCGGAATTGAGAACTCGCAAAGTGTAGTAGCTTGATGTATCACCTGAGTGTTCTTCATTTTTATATACAATGTCATCTAAAAAAGAAAACAGTGGATGTGGATGTACGAGCATTCCAATCTCATTAATCCTAATATTGTTAGGTGCCGCTTACTGGGGATTTAAACATCTAGATATTCTAGGTATTAGCAAGTTTTTGGCCAACAATCAACAAAACGAGCAACAAAACGCTCGTCTAAACACAAGCACTTCTAACAATCAACAACCAACTGCTGCTAATTTCCCTCAAGCACCTGTCCAGCCTGCACCTCTTGGCAATACTCCTCTCGGGCAAGCGACACCAACAACCAATCCACAAATTCCACCATTACCTATAGCCTCAGCAACCCCCAAGCAATCGCTATCACCTCAAACTCTTTGGGAGAAAAAGGAAATAAGGGGAATTTATTTAAGTCGCTATCAAGCCACTAATAATGCTAGCGAACAAACGATTCGCGAACGAGTTCGTTATTATCGCAGCCAAGGAATTAATACCATTATTCATGGAGTTTGGGGGAATGGTTGTACGATGTATAACAGCGAGGTTATGCAGCAAACATTCGGATACAAAAGTTGTCCGAACCAATTTCAAGAGCGATGGTTGGATTGGTTAATTGATGAGGCACACAAACAGGGAATGCAAGTTCACGCCTATTTTGAGAAGGGGATTAAAATCGATAAAAATAGCCCGATTTTTGACTTAGCAATTGCTAAGCGATGGATTGTTCCTGGCGTCGATAAAACCTACGCCGGTATCGATCATTATGTACTAGATGTGGAGATTCCAGAGGTTGCTAATTTATTCAAAAGTATCTCAGTAGAGTTTGTCAAAAAGTATCCAACTATCGATGCAGTTCAGTGGGATGATTACTTAGGTTATCATGCTGAGTTACCTGGAAAAGTCGATCGCACTTCTGGCTTGACCAATTTTGTGAGGCAAATGAGATCTGACATGAAGCAAGCTAATCCCCGCGTTAGTTTCGACATTTGCCATCACAATCCTTATTGGGGAAAACGCTATTTTGCGGCGGATTGGGTAAATTGGGGTGCCGATCGAGTTTTCATTCAAATTTACAACGATGCTAATTTCAACCAAGAACTCGATTATGCTAAAAATTATGCAGGAGTGGCAATTTCTGACAAACAATTGTCTCGCTTGAAAGAACTGATTGACAACCCGCAAATTAAGAGTATTTTGGTATTTCCCTCCTCGGGAAAACCAGAAGAGACTGCTGCATCGTTAGTGCAAGCTCAACAAAATACTCCGACACCTTCACCTTCCCCATTAGTACGTTCCTTACCAAATGCTCCCATACCTTCACCGAATAGCAGGGGTTTGAAGCCCCTGCCTTCAGGCGGATTGTGATAAGAATGGAGTTTAAATCTCGGTTCTTATCACTTCGCTGTCAACTGTCAACTGTCAACTGTTTAACTTCCCCCTAACTCATTCTTTCTGCCAATTCCAACCACCTTTCAGTCGCGCTATCAATTTCCTGCGTCAATTGAGCCAAACGATCCGATAACTTCTTGAGCTCTGCAAACCCGCTCGGAGCATTGTTGGACAAAATCTGCTCAATTTCTGCTTTCTGGGCTTCCATCTGCGGAATCTTAGCCTCTAATTGCTCATATTCTCTTTTATCATTGAAGGAAACTTTTGTAGATTTTGGTTTGGCAGCTTTGGCTGTGGAAGTGTTAGATTCTACGGGACGTGTAAGTTTTTCTTTGTCTTTTTGTCCTTGGATTTCTTTGGCTTCTTCGGCTTTCTTGTAATCTAAATATACCGAGTAATTGCCGGGATACAAGCGCAAATTGCCACCGGGCTCTAAGGCGAACACCATGTCGATCGTCCGATCGAGAAAATAGCGATCGTGCGATACTACAATTACGCAGCCGTTAAAGTCTTCGAGATAATCCTCCAAAACCGCCAGAGTCTGCACGTCTAGGTCGTTTGTGGGTTCGTCGAGAATCAGCACGTTGGGCGCACTCATCAGCACTTTCAGCAGAAATAACCTGCGCTTTTCGCCGCCGGAAAGCTTGTTAATGGGTGCATACTGTTGGTTGGGCGGAAACAGAAACTTTTCCAACATTTGAGAAGCGGTAATGATTTCCCCATCCGCCGTTTGCACCAATTCCGCGACACTTTTGAGATATTCAATCACCCGCTGGTCTTCATTCGGTGTCAAATCTTCTGAATGCTGGTCAAAATAACCGATATGAATGGTTGTGCCAATTTCCACAGTACCAGAATCCGGCTGAATGCGTCCGGTGATGATATCCATCAGCGTCGATTTTCCCGCACCGTTGCTACCAATAATGCCAATCCGATCTTCGGGAGTGAAATTGTAGGTAAAATCTTTAATTAAAGTGCGATCGCCATAGGCTTTACGAATATTCAACAACTCAATGACTTTCTTGCCAATTCGGCGGCCCGCTGTAGCAATCTCGACTTTACCATTGGCTGTTTTGAACTCCTCTGCGCGCATATCTTTAATGCGATCGATCCGAGCTTTTTGCTTGGTACTTCTAGCTTTCGGCCCCTTCTTGAGCCATTCCAACTCGCGCCGCAATACTCCCGAAAATTTGCGCTGAGTGCTGGCGGCGGATTCTTCAGCTAGGGCTTTTTTCTCCAAATAATAAGCGTAATTGCCAGCATAATTGTATAGGTCAGCGCGATCGATCTCCAGAATCCGGTTCGTCACGCGATCGAGAAAATAGCGATCGTGCGTAATCAGCAGCAGTGCACCGCGATAGCCGTTCAAATAATTCTGCAACCACTCCACAGACAGCGCATCCAAGTGGTTTGTCGGTTCATCCATCAACAACACATCGGGCTCCGACAACAGCGCCGTTGCTAAAGCAATGCGCTTGCGGTAGCCGCCGGACAAGTCGCCAATTTTCGCATGAAAATCTTCAATCCCCAACTTAGTCAAAATCAACTTAGCCTTAGTTTCCAAATCCCACGCATCCACCTCATCAATGCGTTCAGACACGCTAGACAGACGCGCCATCAACTTGTCAGTATCGCCTTTACCGTGGGACAACTGATCGGAAATTTCTTCATATTCCCGCACCAAAGCCATTTGTTCGCCGCTGTCGGCAAATACTTGCTCTAAAACCGTGTGACTTTCGTCTAAATCCGGCTGTTGCGGCAGATAGACAATTGTAGACCCAGGATTGACCCAGCGATCGCCAGAGTCGATCGACTCCAAACCCGCAATCATTTTCAGCAGCGTTGATTTCCCGGAACCGTTGGTGCCGATGAGTCCGACTTTATCGCCTTCATCAAGGCTGAAGCTGGCATTTGTCAAGAGTTCCTTGATGCCGAAGTCTTTTTTGATCGATCGCAGAGTAAAAATAGTCATGAGTATATAAAATTATTTACTTAGCTTTTGACATTCACTAGCAATTGGCAGTATTTTAGATTATATCATGTCTTGTACCGCACTTGATTTTGATTTGCGATTTCACCCAAGGCAAGCGAGAATTTATCAGTCTAAGTTTCCGAACTGGCAAGATGAGATATAAAATAATAAGTAAGAGTTGAGATTAGGAGCAATGAAAATAGATCGTATTACAAGCAATCCAAAGCGGATGAATGGACAACCATGTATTCGCGATCTTCGGCTTAGTGTTCGTCGAGTTATTGAGCTGCTAGCAACTTATCCCGATCGAGCAGAACTACATCAAGAGTTTCCAGAACTAGAGGATGAAGATATCCGACAAGCTCTAATTTTTGTATCCTCATCTTCGATACAATTCTAAGTTAGAGTTCTCATCTTGAGCGATCGTTGTTTTAAGCAATCTATTCCCATTCAATTAGCATCTCAGGTTGGTACTGATGGATTTAGATGAAAGAAGGCTCGCAGTCAGGAATTTTTACGAGCTGTTTTGCGAAAAAAATTATTTAGTCACTTCTTTACACGAGACAGTCGTGCGCGGTAAATGCCCTGAAGCTTGCCCGACCTATAAACAAATTGCAAGTCTTAAATTGTTAGCAAAATCTGTTAGTTCAGGTTTCGATTGTGTAGAAATCGAGAGAATACAGCAGGAAATTCCTCAAACTGTCGCTGATGCTTTCGCCCGTCACTTCTGGTATTCCCAGTGGACTCTTAGCGAGTTATTTCTCGTAAAAATTCCCATTGCTGAACAAGAGACATTTTTTTTGTTTGTTGTAGGGTTGTGCGATGATGGTTGGGAAAACAATACTAGCTTTATCGAAATCTTTGCAGAACAAGGCGAGTTTATCGGCGCAACAGACTTATACTGCGATCGAGAAGTTAAATGGAGGGAAAAACAATTCACAAATGAGGACTATAAAACCAATACAGGCGAGCCGCCTCCTCCTTGGTCTGGAGATGTTCCTAAGGATGTGCCTTACGACAAACCTTTATCGCTAGAAGAGGATATGGCTTGCATTTCATTCGAGACTTTGTACTACCATGAGCCTTTATGGTCAGAAGAAATGTTCTGGCAATGTGCTACAGAAGTTGAGAATGAAGGAAATGTTATTCGTTATGTTCTTAACGACAAAAATTTTGGTTGTTAATTTGCTGTTCTAATTTTATTCAACCGATTTATTTACAGTAATTCATAGAATAGTTACTGAGTCAGCGACTAGGATTCTATCGAGACAAATAATTCAGAACTCTCGATTAAATCCAAACATCCTCAGTTTGGGTGTGAGAGAAAGGTTCAGAAAGTATAAACTTAGTTTGCAAAACATCCATTATAAACTTTAATGTCATAATCAATATTTTGACATTTAAATATTGCTTAAAGTGCCAAATTACGACCGCTTTGAAGTACGAATCACTCCAGGATCTTTTCCTTGGATACTAGGCCACAAACTTTATGTAGCTGAGATTTTTATCAATCATCAACCGCTACTAGAATTAGTGCGCCAAGTTGAAAAACCGCTGGTTTTAGCTGAGATTCAGGAGCGGCGATTGGCAGGAGATACTATTGATGAATCAGTCTTGTCAGCAGGAGACTACTTGTATTTACCACCTTCTATGATTCTGCTTCCCTCGCGCAACTTGCTTGACGAGCCTTGGGATTGTGGATTTGAGTTGCAATCGAAAGATACGCAGGCTGGCAAAGCAACTATTTTAGGTTGTACTTGTGGGGTAATTGACTGCTGGTTTATGCAAGTTCGGATCTCACTTAATGAATCTACTGTTGAGTGGGCAGATTTTGGTCAGTTTCATCGCGATTGGGAATATAGTCTGGGGCCATTTAAGTTTGACAGAGAGCAATATGAATCTGAACTTTACAAAGATGGATAAACATTTATTATGAAATTTGAGATATTGAGAAAATGGTTGAAGATGAATCGTACAATAACAGCGATCGCCATTTCTGAGATGCTTTGCTCTATTGCGCCTAAATAGCGATCGCCCTTGTTTTAGCCTGAGGATCAGATTCCGGTTTGGCGATCGCCCGAATCTCCACATCACTACCAAGCGCATTTAAGAACCGGAACAGGCGATAGTACCATAACAGCGGTATAATAGACTTAATCAGACTGGCGGTTAGTAACGTGGATATTCTAATTGAGTCAACAAAAGGATTTGAAAACGATCTTACTAAGTTGAGTGAAGATGAAAAAACAGCAGCAATTCAAAAAATCAACGATTGCGCCAGTCTCTTCCCAACTCAAAAAGCTGATTTATATCGTAAACTACACCGCCTTCCCCTACAGTCAAATCTTAATGGCTACGAATCTTCACTTTACACACTAACGGTTTCTCGAACATTAAGAGTAATTTGGGCAGTTGACGAAGATCCAATTTTTGGACAAGTTATTTTTACTCTTTTTGGAGTAGTCAAACACGATGAGCTCGATCGCGCATATCAGGGTGTAGCAGAGTCTTTATATCAGGATATGCTTCACCACAATCTAGCAACTGCCCAAATTTCGTAAGTTTATTTATGGCACAGACTATTACGCTCTGCGATGAATATGGCATTATTCACGAAGCGATAAAGATTTTGCCAGATGACGAGCTAAAAATTATTGTTCTGGAAGCTTTGCAGGTTTTGCAATTACCCGAATCTCCACATCACTACCCAGCGCATTTAAGAACCGGAATAGGCGATCCATCGAAAACTCATATAGTTTTCCACGCAGCAAATCAGTGATTTTAGATCGATCGATTTATGTCAAATAGCAGCGATCGCCCGGGAGCATCTCAGTTTGGAATTTATAGTGCGTTTGGAATTTATAGTGCGAGCGTCCCCGCTCGCGAGTTGTAAAATACGCGAGCGGGGACGCTCGCACTATAATAAATAAAAAAATACTTTTTGCAAAACTGAGATGCTCCCGATCGCCCGTGCCTTCCAATGTACTATAATTCAGATACCAACAAAAGTTGGAGTATTTTTGTACGTCCTTGTGATTATAAACGCAGGTGGTTATGTCTCAAGCAATTAGGCAAGACATCATCAATATCGCCGAAGAGCAGATTGACGAAATAAGGAAAAAGATCGACTACCATACCACAGAATACACGATCGAATTCCTAGTCAATAAATACCTGCAACAAGATGATGGAGGGCTCGGTGAGATTTATATCCCTGAATTTCAAAGAAAATTGATATGGGATACTAACGCTCTTTTGTCACTTTCATGAGAGTAAATTCTCGAAGACACGACAGCAAAGGATCTCTTGCCAAATGCTCCCAAAGCCAGCAAGGTGTTAGAAAATCGTTCCACAAAGCCATGCCAGATTAGCATTATCAAATTATGGTCAGATTTTTCCTTTCTTAGAGTGATTAAAGAGCGCTAATTATCAATCTCGATTCATTGAATCCCTTATTCTTGGTATGCCCATTGCTGCCATCATTGTCGCAGAAATCGAAGAAACTGGAAAAATAGCGATTGTTGATGGAGCTCAGAGGGTGATGACTCTCGCAGCTTTCCTGACAAATCAGTTGCAACTGAGCAACCTCAAAACATTAGCTTCTCTAAATGGTTCCTATTTTAAGGATCTCGCACCCTCACGCCAAAGAAAGTTTAAAAATACTTCACTCCGAACGATCGTTCTCTCAGAAAAAGCTGATGACAGAGTAATAAATGAAGTCTTTTATCGCATAAATTCTTGAGAAGATATTGAATTGCGTAAAGACAGATTTCTCAATTAAGCTGAAGACATATGACATTAAAAACCAACTTTTAAGTCACAGCCAATGAAAGAGTTTATCAGAGACTTTAACAGGCGAGTGGCAGAAATTCAGAAATATTTTGAATTAGTAGATAAAATAGAACAACTTGGTGCATTGTCTGCTAAATCGATCGTTTTCCCCTCAGGGCAATATATTGTTGATAGCGAAATTCAAAAAATCTTGAAGTCTCATTGTTATTTGCTATTATACAATGTCGTCGAATCTTCTATTAGAAACGGCATAACTGCAATTCATGATGTTATTGTAATCGATTGACTAACTTATAAAGATTTAAGTCCGAAAATAAAGAGATTGTGGTTGCTGAACGATCGAAGTAAAAGTTTCAGAGATTCATATATCAAAAAAGATTCGATCGCTGACAATCTTCAGGAATTAATTAAATCGGTTTTGGATGATGAGATGGTGCCGTTAGATCCATCTAATATTCCCATATCGGGAAATTTGGATGCTAAAAATATCAAAGAACCCATAGATATGTATGGCTTCCTTGGGAATTTAGGAGTTGCGAGTAGAGAAATAGATGACCTTCTGAATTTTGTGGTTAAGATTCGATGCGATTTGGCACATGGCAATGTTTCGTTTTCTGATGCTTCGAGTCAAATACTTTGGAGCAAGTTAGTCGATGACAAAGATAAATTGGTTAAATATCTAACTCATATGCTGAATAATATTGATGATTATATTGACAAGAAGAAATACAGAATTTAGCCGTCGGCAGCGGCTAGGGTAAAAAATATTGCCACTACTCGATCGCACTTTTTTAATTTCCTAGCTGATTTTTGTCCTGCTTTACGGAAGTTGTCGCTGTCGGATTTCTTTTGATTCGATCGCCCACGCCTTCCAATGTACTATAATTCACATACCAACCATTGTTGGAGTGCTTTTTTATATTTCTGCAAAACATTTAAAAAAAAGCCTGCCAACTCTCAGTCAGCGATCGCCTTGCGTTACTAAGTGCGATCGTTCGCTTTCCCCACTTTGATAAGCACGGTTTTATCATGTCGATTAAAACAGTCTATCGCCTAACTGCCCATCTCAAAAAAATCCCGCTACGAACAGTGCTGATTGTACCGTTTGTGCTGCAAATTGTCGGGACTGCGGGGTTGGTGGGATATCTTTCCTATACCAACGGGCAAAAGGCGGTTAACAACCTAGCCGATCGGCTAGCAGCACAAATGGGCGATCGCGTCATACATTACCTCGATACATATCTGTCTGCGCCTCATTCGATCAACCGCATTAACACCGATGCGGTGCGCCAAAAAACAATCAATTTACAAGATTTGCGGCAACTCGAACGCTACCTTTTCTTTCAACTCAAACAGTTCGATTCGCCGACAACCATTATTTTTGGTAGCAAACGGGGAGACTTCGTGGGAAGCGATCGCACTATCGGACAGAATCTGATTATGCGATCGGATGAGTTCGATCGGGGCATCATCAATATGTATGTTCCAGACTTGCTAGGTAATAGAACCAAACTATACAAAACTTTTCGACAACCTGATGCCACAAAAAGACCTTGGTACCAAGCTGCTAAAGCTGCCGGGAAATCCACCTGGAGTAATATTTTTCAAGTCGGTAACAATACAGATTTAGTAATTAACGGCAATCGACCGATTTATGATGAGGCGACAAAGGAACTGCTGGGAGTCTTTTCGGTAAACCTCAACATTAGAAAGATTGCCATTTTTCTCGACAGCATAAAAACTAGCAAATCGGCAAAAATTTTTATTGTCGAACGCAGCGGGTTGTTAGTAGCCAATTCCGGGCCCGACAATCCCTATATTTTGAGGAACCAGCAGTTTAATCGATTAAAATTAACGGCAAGCCCAAATGCTACAATCCGCGCCACGGGTCTATTTTTAACGAATCACTTTGGCGATTTTTCCCAAATTAATGATGTTCAACACATTGAATTTGAAATTGACGGCCAATCCCAATTACTCAAAGTAGTACCTTACCGGGATAATTTTGGTTTAGATTGGTTGATTGCGATCGTCATCCCAGAATCTGATTTTATGGCAGAAATTGACGCCAATAATTTCACCACAATTATACTATGTGTGACTGCCTTGATGGGAGCAATTGTTGTCGGTATTTTCACAGCTAAATGGATAACAGAGCCACTTTTACGTTTAAATACTGCCGCCAAAGCTCTAGCTAACAATGAAGGGAATACAAATGTCGAGATCGATCGCGCTGATGAAGTCGGGCAATTGGCAAATTCGTTCAATTATATGGCAGACAAACTGCAATATGCTTTCAAATCGCTCCAATCTTTAAATGCTGCCTTAACCGACAGTGAAAGCCGCATGAAACAAATCCTAGAAGCTATGCCGGTGGGAGTGTCAGTTCACGACTATACCGGGCAACTGATTTACATAAATCAGATAGCGCGGCAATTAGTAAATATCCAAACTATACCGGAGTCTACTATTGAGCAAATAGCAGAAGTTTTTAGACTTTACGATGCAGGAACAGATGAATTATATTCAATAATCAAAAATCCGCTCGCCCGATCGCTCAAAGGAGAAACCGTGAGAGTGGAAGACATAGAAATTCGTTTGCCCGATCGCACTATTCCCTTAGAATTTTTCAGTACGCCGCTGTTTGATGAAGCTGGCAACATTATCGGCGCGATCGGCGCTTCTCAAGACATCACCGATCGCAAAAAAGCCGAAAAGTTGCAAGCAGACTACAATCGCACTTTAGAACAAAAGGTGACCGATCGCACTGCGGAACTCCAAGCAGCAAAAGAAGCCGCCGAAGTCGCCAACCGAGCTAAAAGTGCCTTTCTTGCCAATATGAGCCACGAATTGCGGACTCCCCTCAATGCCATTCTCGGCTACGCTCAAATACTTTCCCGACAGCCAGATTTTTCTCCCCGCGACAAAGAGCAAATTCGCACGATCCAGCAGTGCGGTTCTCAGTTGCTGACTTTAATTAATGATATTTTAGATTTGGCTAAAATTGAAGCTGAAAAGATGGAGTTAACTGTTAACGATGTTTGTTTGTCAGATTTTCTCAATGACATATTAGAAATGTTTCGGTTCAAAGCCGAAGAAAAGAACCTGGTCTTTGTCACCCAAATAGCAGGTAAAATTCCGAATTTTGTATCTGTAGATGAAAAGCGGTTGCGTCAAATTCTCCTGAATTTATTAAGTAACGCGATTAAATTTACTGATGAAGGTAGCATACTTTTTAAAGTAGAGGTAATTGAGAACAGTGAACCTGTTGCAGGAATATTGAGCGCGGGCCAGGAATCAGATTTTTTATTTAATGCAAGTCCCGCCTTCCCAATTACCAAAATCCACTTTCAAGTTAAAGATACAGGCATCGGAATTACTAGCGATGCAATAGAACGAATATTTCTACCTTTTGAACAAGTGAGCGAAATCGGCCAAAAAACAGAAGGTACGGGTTTGGGATTAAACATTGCCAAAACCTTAGTTTCGCTGATGGGAGGGGAACTCAAAGTCGAAAGTTGTTGGGGTGTTGGGAGTACGTTTTGGTTTGAGATTGAATTGTCACTTGCAGATTTGCTCCTACCAGTTTCGCCACCACCACAGCAACCCGTAATTACAGGTTATGAAGGTCAACGGCGTAAAATATTAGTTGTTGACGATAGTCCAGAAAATCGCTCTTTGATGGTGGATATTTTAGCACCGCTGGGTTTTGAGTTAATTGAGGTTGATTCTGGTGAAAAAGGTTTAGTAACAGCAATTTCCCAGGAACCGGATTTAATTATTGCTGACTTGTTGATGCCCGGAATCAGCGGTTTTGAACTCTGCGCTCAATTGCGTTGTTTGCCAATGTTTCGGGAGACGCCAATCTTGATTGCTACTAGCGGGCTGTTTGAGTTGGATTTGGAAAAGCAAGAGGAAATAGGCTACACTGATTTTATCAGTAAATTTTTTATAATTGATGATTTCTTGGCGAAAATACAAAATTATCTGGGAGTGATTTGGATTTTTGAGGCTTCGGGCGATTCCCTACGGGATAACTGCGCCCCGCGTACTTTCGCTGAATTGGCGATCGGCTCAGAAGACGTAGAAATGCCTCCCCACGAAGAGTTACTTTATTTGTATGAAGCCGCTCAAATCGGTAATTTCGAGCAGATTAAGTACGAAGCACAGCGCCTGCAAGAGTTAAATCCGACTTATACCTTATTTGCTCGGAAAATTTGGCAGTTAGTCGATCGCTATGACGATGATGCGATAATTAAACTAATTGAGCCTTACTTAAATCCGGACGACTAAAATTGCTTTCTAGTACCGATTTCAATCTTCATAACCGGATTGAACAAGAAGTAATAACCTCAATCCTAAAAATCGTTCGGAGCGAGCCAACTTGCAGTATACATAGTAAGGATGTGAGAGCGAAAATAGTTCAACAGTTGACAGTTTGAGAGCGGCCTCTACCTAGAAGTCCGAGGATTCGAGTAATGAATAGTCTAATTTTAATTTCTCCTTCAAATGGTTCCGGCTTTCAACCAATTCTTTCTGGTAAGTATAGCGGTTCTCAGAAAGATGAGGTACGTTGTTGGGCTTCAGCCCTCTTATTCTCAGCGGTTATATAAGCTGTCAGTCATACCTCACCTTTTTGAGAAAGGCTATAAGTCATTCCCAGTGAAACGCAAGCGTTGGGATGCGTGACGATCGCCATCGCTGTATTTATGGCAGTTGTACGTCACGGCACCAGAAACGGGGTTTTTCACACTCTAAAGTTGATCTAACCGAGCAAATTTTAAAAATAAATAGTAGAATAGATTTCTATCAGGCCTCCATCTTCTATATAGGATCTGTTGCAGCAAATTTAACCAAACTCAAGGATCCGAGTAACAGCGACGCAATATCTCGGCTTTCAGGTTTAGTTGATCACAAGCAACTCTGTTTCTTTATTCAATACCTTCCCATATTCTTGTATGTTGGGTTAAGACACTCCCAATCAACCTACGTTATGTGAGCCAATTTGTTTATTTTCAAAGATAAAAATATGCACGTTCAGCCAAAAAGTAAAGTATTGATCGTAGACGACCAGCCCGCTAATATTAACATATTATCATATTTCCTAGTCGAATATGGATTTGAGATTTTTGTAGCTACAACAGGAGAAAAAGCGCTAGATAGAGTTACAAAAATCTTGCCAGATATCATTTTGCTAGATGTGATGATGCCGGGAATAGACGGATTTGAAACCTGCCGTCGCCTGAAATCAATAGATGAAGTTAAGGACATTCCCGTAATTTTTATGACAGCTCTTTCCGAGGCTGCGGATAAAGTGAAAGGGTTGACTTTGGGTGCAGTAGACTACATCACTAAACCGCTGGAGCACGAAGAGGCGATCGCCCGCATCAACGTTCACCTACAACTACGCAACCTCACCAAACAATTAGAACAACAAAATATGCTATTGCGATCGGAAGTGCGATCGCGCCAATTAGCTGAGTTAGCCCTGCGCTTTTCCGAAGAAAAATTTGCCAAAGCTTTTCGCAGCAGCCCCGCCGCCATGACAATCGCCACACTCGAAGAGGGATACTTGACGGAAGTCAACCACAGCTTTTGCAACCTCACCGGCTATTTTCCCGAGGAAATCTTGGGAAAAACCGATCGCCAAATCAACTTATGGGAGAATTTGGGCGATCGCAATCGTTTCTTAGAAATCTTGCAAAGATCCGGTGCTATTTACAAACAAGAATTCCAGTTTCGTACCAAGTTCGACCAAATCAAGTGTGTCCTCATATCCGCAGAAATCATTAGTATTGGCGACACCAACTGCATTCTGATGATGACTTACGACATTACCGAGCAAAAGCTTGCGCAAGAAATCTCATACCGCCGCGAACAAGAATTCAGAGCTTTAGCGGAAAATTCCCCGGATATAATTGCGCGATTTGACAAGCAACTGCGCCACCTTTACGTCAATCAAGCAGCAGAATTAGCCACAGGAATCCCCGCCGCAGCATTCACGGGTAAAACCCATCGAGAATTAGGAATGTCCGAGGAAGTGGTAATGCTCTCGGAAGCAACTTTGTGCGCCGTGTTCGCTAACGGCACCGAAGAGTGCTTTGAGTTTAATTTTCTCACAAAATCAGGCAATAAATTTTATCAAGTTTGCATGGTTCCTGAATTTAAGCGCGATCGGACAATTGCATCTGTCTTATCTGTCAGCCGTGACATCACCGCTGTCAAACAAGCCGAACTGCAATTACGAAAAAGCGAACTGCGGGAACGAGAAAAAGCTACTCAATTAAAATTAACATTAGACAATCTCAGACGCACCCAATCCCAACTGATTCAAACAGAAAAAATGTTAAGTCTCGGGAGAATGGTAGCAGGAGTAGCCCACGAAATTAACAATCCCAATAGTTTTATTTTGGGAAATATCAATCCAGCCCGCCACTATTTCCAAGATTTAAACAACCTCTTGGAACTTTACAAGAACAAATATCCAGAGCCCGGAGCCGAAATACAACAACTTTCTGAGAGTATAGATTTAGATTTTTTGCAAAAAGATTGGTCACGGCTAATGCAGTCAATCGAGTCTGGAGCATCGCGCATCCAACAAATTGTTAACTCGTTAAAGTTTTTCACAAAACTCGACGAATCCGGCATCAAAGAAGTAGATATCAATCAAAATCTCGATCATACTCTACTATTCGTCCAGCACCGAGCAGGAGGTAAAGGCATTGGTAAAAAAAGCGGATGCAGCATTATTTCTCAAGAGATTGAGGTAATAAAAAACTATGGCAACCTGCCGGAAGTTCCCTGTTACAGCAGTCAGTTGAATCAGGTGTTTGCCAGTTTGCTCAATAATGCCATTGATGCCCTAGAAACTCAACCTTATCCCAAAATAGTGATTCATACTGAGCTGGAAACAGCAGAATGTTCGGGAGTTGGCAAAGGCAAATCAGCAAGAGCTTACAATCATTTGTCAGCGACAATTACTCCCGAAAATCCTCCCTGTCAATTCGCAGTGATTCGGATTGCTGACAACGGTATTGGCATGAGTGAAGCAGTGCTAAAAAAGATGTTTGACCCGTTTTTTACCACAAAACCTGTAGGGAGCGGTACGGGATTGGGTTTATCGATCAGTCACCAAATTGTTGTCGAACAACACGGCGGTCAAATTAGTTGTATTTCTGCTCCTGGTAAAGGGACAGAATTCGTTGTGAAGATTCCTTTACACCAGGTAACTTGCGATCGAGAAACTCGACAGCCGGTTTCTTTCTAAGTCAGTCCGTTAGGTGCGAACAAACCATCGGCTAAGTTTTTAGGGTGTGCTTCGGGGGCAAATTTTGAGCTGGCGGTCACATTCTGACAGTAACACCGTACAGTGAAATTACTCCGCCGGCACCCTACAAGACGCACCCTACAATAACTCATGATTTTTTGGATAAAATTTACCCGGAATTAAACTGTTACGCTTTAATGCCAGGTAAAATGTTTCACTTTTGGCGATGTCAAGTATTGGTTGCGTTTAGTTTGCCCAATGTGTCAACTATGACTGAAACTTTTTTGCGATCGAATTGAGTTAATGGCAATTTAGGGAGTGAAAGTCTCTTTGTTTTTTTGCTTGTGCTTGAGAATTTTTACTGCGCCCAACGCACCAAAAGCTAGTATTGTGCCAACGTAGGTAGAAGGTTCGGGAACCACTTGATAAGTATAATTGAAATCCAACTTCTCCTCAGAATTGTCTGGTTTTTTTGTGGAGATATAACCCTTAGCTGTCTGACCGTTAACCGGGTGATACCTATCGTACTTAAGATTGTCAAACGTAAAACTTAGCACGGATATACCAGGATTAGGAAGATCAGGAAATAATGCCTTTTCTACTTCATTTGATTTAAGCTTCACAGTTAAGGTAGAATTTTTGTTGAAGCTATCAGTCACGGAGTCGGTGATGGCACTAACAAACTTGTTGTTGCCTACTCCAACAAGGAAAGACCACATAGAAATATCCTTGGCTGTACCAGTCCCCCACTCTTCATCCTGCCACAAAAACTGACCAACAAAAGTACCGGCGGGAGCGGGAAATAAACCAGATGATGAAGTCTTACTCTCAAAACTAACTGCAATTGTAGCTGCCTGAACGGGAGTCGAAACAACTCCGATCGCCATTAACGCTACTCCCGCTACTCCAGCTACTCCCGCCGATAATTTCCCAAACAAATTAGATTTCATAACTTTTTTCCCTATCATGATTGTGAGCCAATGAAAACATGGATGACGCAGTTAAAGCATATAAAAATGCCCAACTGTCACAGCAAAGCTACGGATATTTAAGCTTGCCATAAACTTATGTTTTCCAGCAAAACTCAATAACCTCGATCGCACATCAATCCCTACTCTGGGCAGGCACTATCTCTCACAGATCGACTTCATTTAAATACATAAACATTAGCGATCGATAATAACCGCAGGTGAGTCAGAGATTTTATTAAAATTAGGAACTTGTAGATGCTTGTACATAGACTAGAACATCCTCATCAATGTCGCAAAAAATTTTACAAAATTTTACATAGTCATCTAGATGCGATCGCTATCAATACCTCAAAAGCCAGTGATTGTGTTGCCATTTTGGCAGAATATTTAAGTGCAAATTGATTAAATCCCAGTCTTAACGCGAACTATGGGTATTCTGTTGTTTTAGGTCGATCTACTTAGAAGATTGTCTACTACTGATATTGTCTTACTTCGTGTCCTTCGCGTCTTCGCGGTTCCATAATTCCGTACTGTTGCAGTTTTGCGCTACGCTAAACAAAATCTCAACCGTACACAACCAGTGAAATATTTCTTCTTATCCGACGGCTGGAAAGTGGGGCGCGTCTGGGGAGTTGGCGGCGAGTGGACAGCAGCCGGCTGGAGGCGCCAGCCGGACATCCAACAGCTCAAGCTCTCCCTGTTGGATCGCAACGAAAAAATGTGGCTCTACCGCGTAGAAGACGCCGTAATCATGGTAGAAGTCAAACCCTGTGCCCCTCCCGATCCCGCAGATCCGGCAAAAAATATCGGCAGCGTCACCCTCACCAGACTGATCGATGCCGAGCAAGTCCTCGAACGCCTCGGGACGATCGCCACTCGCTGCGAAATCGAGAACCCGCAATTAATGTAAGGCCGAACATATTGCAATCGGTTCTAACACTCGATACACTTCTTTAAATAACTTTCATTTTTATGCCTCCACCTGTGAAGGTAGAAAGGATTCGGTAAAAGGCAGAATTTACAGCCCGCAGGTAACTGCACGGCATTGAGAATCTGATTTTTCCGTCAAAATAGACATCATCACTTACACCTTGGAGAACCGCAGTCAATGGGACTACCCTGGTATCGCGTACACACAGTCGTCTTAAATGACCCAGGTCGATTGATTTCTGTACACTTAATGCACACTGCCCTCGTGGCAGGTTGGGCCGGCTCGATGGCCCTTTACGAACTAGCAGTCTTCGATCCCACAGATCCAGTTCTGAACCCGATGTGGCGTCAAGGGATGTTCGTACTACCCTTCATGACTCGCTTGGGAGTCACCGGTTCTTGGGGCGGTTGGAGCATCACCGGCGAAAGTAACGTCGATCCTGGCTTCTGGTCTTTTGAAGGCGTCGCCGTCGCTCACATCATCCTCTCCGGTTTGCTGTTCTTAGCAGCAGTATGGCACTGGGTATTCTGGGATTTGGAACTCTTCAGAGATCCTCGCACCGGCGAACCAGCCCTCGACTTGCCAAAAATGTTTGGCATTCACTTGTTCCTCTCCGGCTTGCTCTGCTTCGGCTTCGGGGCATTTCACCTTTCCGGACTTTTTGGCCCGGGAATGTGGGTTTCCGACCCCTACGGCTTGACCGGTCACGTCCAACCAGTGGCGCCTGCTTGGGGCCCTGAAGGCTTCGATCCGTTCAATCCGGGTGGCATCGTCGCTCACCACATTGCAGCGGGCGTAGTCGGCGTAATTGCCGGTTTGTTCCACTTAACTGTGCGGCCGCCGGAACGTCTTTACAAAGCCCTGCGGATGGGGAATATCGAAACTGTACTTTCTAGCAGTATTGCTGCTGTGTTCTTTGCAGCTTTCGTGGTTGCGGGTACGATGTGGTACGGTTCTGCTGCTACTCCGATCGAGCTTTTCGGCCCGACTCGCTATCAGTGGGATGGCAACTATTTCCAACAAGAGATCGATCGCAGAGCTCAAGCTAGCTTAGCCGGCGGTCAAAGCTTCCAACAAGCTTACGAGCAAATTCCCGAAAAATTGGCTTTCTACGACTACGTCGGCAACTCTCCTGCTAAAGGTGGTTTGTTCCGTGCTGGCGCGATGGTCAACGGCGACGGTATTGCTAAAACTTGGTTGGGCCATGCAGTATTTACTGACAACGAAGGTCGGGTATTGTCGGTACGACGCCTCCCGAACTTCTTTGAAACTTTCCCAGTAATTTTGACGGACAAAGATGGGGTCGTTCGCGCTGACATCCCCTTCCGCCGTGCTGAATCAAAATACAGCTTTGAACAAAGCGGAGTTACTGTCAGCTTCTACGGTGGCGAACTGAACGGTCAAACTTTTAAGAATCCTTTAGATGTTAAGAAGTTTGCTCGCGCCGCCCAACAGGGTGAAGTATTTGAATTCGATCGCGAAACCTTGAATTCTGACGGTGTTTTCCGTACTTCAACTCGCGGTTGGTTCACATTCGGACACGTTTGCTTTGCTTTGCTGTTCTTCTTCGGCCATATCTGGCACGGTTCTCGGACTATTTTCCGCGACGTGTTTGCTGGAGTTGAGGCTGACTTGGAAGAACAAGTCGAGTGGGGCTTGTTCCAAAAACTGGGCGACAAGAGCACAAGAAGAGAAGAATCTATCTAGTTTTCTGCCGCCAAAGAGTACACCGGGAAACTTCCCGGTGCACAAAAACCCGGTTTCTTCAAGAAACCGGGTTTTTTTAGTTATTGACACTTCCCGACCTTAAGGTACGGGGATTCTTAAGAGATTTCTGTCAAAATATCCTGCGCAAGCGTGGGTTCCCAGGCTGATTACATTTGCAGCCTAGCTGCGCAGTCATATCTCCTCAAAAATGTTTTGGGCGTAGACTTTCCCTCAGTCCGGCGGTAGGTTTTTACATCTTGTGCGATCAAGTTATCCTACCATATTCATTTGTGAAGATGGATTTGTTATTTTACTTAACAATGTAAAAAAGTCGTGCGATCGGGACGGAGTTTTAAACCCAATTTTCTGATAAAATAATACGGCAAGGGAAGATAGGGAAAATTTAACATGGAAAGCGTTGCTTACATTTTGATTCTGGCTTTAGCCTTAGGTGTACTATTTTTTGCGATCGCCTTTCGGGAACCACCCCGGATTGGCAAATAATTAGCTTACGCTGGCAGCCAAGGGGTGTCAACAATGGCCTCAAAACCTTTGTATCTCTTGTTTATAGCAGAGTCTAGATCCCCCTAAATCCCCCTTAAAAAGGGGGACTTTGATAAGACTACTGTCCTCCCGGATAGTGGGGGGACGCAAGACACTCTTGTCCCCCCCGACCTAAGGGGGGCTAGGGGGGATCGGGCCTAGCCATCAAACAGCAGTCTAGAACTAGGTTTTAGCTCAAGTTGAGACACATCCTCAGCACTGTATCCTCAGTAATTTTTCTAGTCCAGCTATTCATCAGACCCCCGGGCGGTTAGATGAATGGCAATTTGCTGGCAACACCTGTTAAAATCAGCAATCATGCGCTGTTCCTCCTGCCAACACACAAATAGCCGCGTTCTCGAATCGCGTTCAGCCGAATCTGGTCAAAGCATCCGTCGGCGGCGCGAATGTTTGAGCTGTCAGCACCGCTTCACAACTTACGAACGCATAGAATTTGTGCCGATTACGGTGATTAAGCGGGACGGGAAGCGCGAATCTTTCGATCGGTCAAAATTAGTCAGGGGACTGGTTCGGGCCTGCGAAAAAACAGGTCTGTCTTCGGGACAACTCGAAACCCTGGCAGAAGAAATCGAAGCTCAACTCCAAGGTCGATCGCTCCGCGAAGTCACCAGTTCTGACATTGGAGAATTAGTATTGTTACATCTGCGGCCGCTCAGCGAAGTCGCTTACGTCCGTTTTGCCTCGGTATATCGGCAATTTCGAGGCATCCGAGATTTTGTAGATACCCTAAATCACCTTCAGAATCCCCTCAGCGAAACTCAAGAACCAGGAACTAACCCAGATTTTGACGGTTGTGTGCCGGATTCGGATGCGTGCGATCGAGAAAGCCCCGCATCCTATGCTACTCCCAGCTAAGCTCGCTTAAATTAATTTATAGAAATATTCTGGGAGATTGAAAACCGTGTCGCGAGGAAGGCCGGGAGGAATAGCGACTCAAGAGACTCTCATTCGAGCGAGTGTTCTTTTTTCTCAGTAAGAGTGCTGGGTGTGATATGATCGTCATCGGTCTAAAATAGAGTATAACTAGACAACGTAAAAACTTAACTGGATTAGTTGAGTGCGTAGTCACACCTAACGGTGTTGCAGTTTAGGAAAGCTCGCATTTGAACAAAACCTAACTAAAGATCGGTGACCAACTTAAATACGGTAGGGCATACCGAAATTTACGCTTCTGGAGAAACCGACCTCTACTTAGACTGGAGTAATCCTGTCGCCAGCAAGTCGGCTCGTTGAATGAAGAATCTCAGTTTATTTATACCTGAGAGTGTCAAAATAGTCCACTGGACTCTGAATGTTAAAAATCAAACGCTTTAACACAGAGTTGGAATTAAGAGCAATGGCAAGCGCCGGTGTACGGTTGCACCGGGCAAAAGTTGGCAAAAACTGACTTTCGTAAAAGATTTTGCAAGAAGTTAACCACTTTTTTAGCAAAATCTCTAGTATCTGCCTGCAAACGAAAAACATGAAGGAGAGAAATCCTAGGAAACTATTCGCATGGTCAATACCAAAACCACAGTCAAAGACATCGGCTTTACTCACGAAGATTTTGCGGCCTTACTTGATAAATATGACTATCACTTTAGCCCCGGCGATGTAGTAGCGGGTACAGTTTTTAGTATAGAACCGAGGGGCGCTCTGATTGATATCGGTGCTAAAACAGCAGCGTACATTCCCATTCAGGAAATGTCCATCAATCGAGTGGAAAGCCCTGAAGAAGTATTGCAATCAAACGAAACCAGAGAATTTTTCATCCTCACCGATGAAAATGAAGACGGACAATTAACCCTGTCCATTCGACGCATTGAGTATATGCGCGCCTGGGAAAGAGTGCGACAACTGCAAGCAGAAGACGCTACAGTTCGATCGCAAGTATTTGCCACCAACCGAGGCGGCGCACTCGTAAGAATTGAAGGATTGCGAGGCTTTATTCCCGGTTCTCACATCAGCACCCGCAAACCGAAGGAAGAATTAGTCGCCGAAGAATTGCCATTAAAATTCTTAGAGGTAGACGAAGACCGCAACCGCCTAGTGTTGAGCCACCGTCGCGCCTTAGTCGAGCGCAAGATGAACCGCCTCGAAGTCGGGGAAGTGGTCATCGGTACAGTGCGCGGTATCAAGCCCTACGGTGCTTTCATCGACATCGGCGGCGTCAGCGGCTTGCTGCACATCTCGGAAATTTCGCACGATCACATCGATACGCCTCATAGCGTGTTTAATGTCAACGACGAAGTGAAAGTGATGATCATTGACTTGGATGCTGAGAGAGGCCGGATTTCTCTCTCCACCAAGCAGTTGGAACCGGAGCCTGGCGCGATGGTTAAAAATCGCGAATTGGTGTACGAGAAAGCTGAGGAAATGGCTGCTAAGTTCCGCGAAAAAATGCTCGCTCAAAAGCAAGCTAAAGCTGGGATTGAAGTTCCTGTAGATGCAACTGATTCTGACGAACTCTCCGATGAAATACTCGAAGATGTACCGTCAGCAATGGAAGAAGATTTGCCGGAAGAAGCACCAGTAGCAGTTGCGGAAGCTACATCCGAACCAGTTACGGAAGCTACACCCGAACCAGTTACGGAAGCGGAAGCTACACCCGAACCAGTTACGGAAGCTACACCCGAACCTGTCGCGGAAGCTATACCCGAACCTGTCACGGAAGCTACATCAGAGGTATCTGAAGAAATACCTCCGGTGACAGTCGAATAATATCGAAATTAGTGTTATTGGTTAAAGAGGGATTACCCTCTTTTTTTAAGCTTATTTTTTATTATCAATATAATATTTATGAGTCGATCTTCTGTCATTCTCAGCTACGCTGAGAATGAACAGAAAATCGGTTGAGATCCTTTCCGTTAACAAATACGGGGTTTTCGCGGAGATTTCGATGAACAACTCTGAAGCAAATATACCGGAATCGATCGCACCATCCTCGCTCGATCCCGAAGAGCAAAACACAGTAGATGCCCCCTTTCCCATCGTTGGGATTGCCGCCTCTGCCGGAGGGCTAGAAGCATTCACGGAGTTACTTAGCCACTTACCCACCGATACGGGCATGGCATTTGTGCTGATTCAGCATTTAGACCCCAATCACAAAAGTCTGTTGAGCGAAATTCTCACCAGAACCACGCAAATGCCTGTCAGTCAGGTGCAAGACGGGACGACTGTAGAGCCGAATCAGGTATATATAATTCCGCCCAACACCAAGATGACACTCGCCTCCGGGGTGCTGAAACTCACACCCCGCGAGAAAATTTATGGAAAATATATGCCGGGAGATGCGTTTTTCGTGTCCTTGGCAGCCGATCGCGGACACAAGGCGATCGCCGTAGTATTATCGGGGGGAGACGGAGACGGTTCCCTGGGGCTCAAAGCAATCAAAGCAGCCGGAGGAGTGACCTTTGCTCAATGTGAAGCCTCGGCAAAATTCGATAGTATGCCGAATACCGCAGTTGCCACAGGTGATGTAGACTTCGTTCTGCCCCCTCAACAAATTGCTGAGGAATTGGCAAATCTCAGTGACAATCCCTTGCTTTCTTGCCCGATATCGACCATCCCGGTTGAAGAATTACCCCCAGAGAGGGATGTGCGGGCAACTATTTTGGGAATGCTACGATCGACCACAGGCGTTGATTTCACCCACTACAAAGTCGCCACGATCGATCGACGCATTCAGCGACGGATGCTGTTATATAAGCTGGATAGATTGGCAGATTACGCCCAATACCTGCGAGAAAATCCGGCTGAAGTCCAAGCCCTGTATCAAGAAATTCTGATCCACGTCACCAGTTTTTTCCGAGATCCAGAAGCCTTTCAACAGTTAAAAGAGCAGGTGTTTCCCACAATTACCCAAAATAAATCGCCCAAGAGTCCCATACGGATTTGGGTGGCGGGATGTTCCACAGGAGAAGAAGTTTACTCGATCGCCATTTGTTTGTTAGAGTTTTTGGGCGATCGAGTTTCTCTCCCAGCGATCCAGATTTTTGCCACAGATATTAGCGAAGCAGCGATCGGCAAAGCGAGGTCTGGCTTCTACTTGGAAAACCAGATGATCGACGTTTCATCAGAGCGTCGCACTCGCTTCTTTATCCTCGAAGGAGGAGGCTATAAAATCAACAAAATAGTCCGCGAACTGTGTATATTTGCCAGACAAAACTTAGGTAGCGATCCGCCTTTTTCCAATCTAGATCTAATTAGCTGTCGAAATGTGCTGATTTATTTGGCAGAGCCGTTGCAAAAACGAGTGATTCCCATTTTTCATTACAGTCTTAACCCGACTGGCTTTCTGCTGTTAGGCAATTCTGAAAGTATCGGAAAGTTCTCATCCTTGTTTGATTCAGTGCACGCAAAGTGCAAAATTTATGCTAAAAGATTGACTGAAAATAGTCCAATATTTTCGTTTTCGACGAGTTCTTACCCCGTCGCTAAAGTAGATGAATCTGAGCAAATGAATGAAAACGCTTCAGATTCCTTTGACTTACAGCGATACACAGACCAACTGATTTTGAATCGCTATGCCCCAGCAGGTGTGGTCGTCAACGAGCAGATGAACATTCTGCAAGTGCGGGGAGACACTAATCTTTACTTGAGACTGACACCAGGGATTCCCACCTTAAATTTGCTGACAATGGCAAGGGAAGGCTTGATAATCGAGCTACGCACGGCAATTTATCAGGCACAAATGCAGAATGTAATTGTGAGAAAAGAAGGGGTAATACTGGTCGCGGGCGAGCGATCGAGTCTAGTCAATCTTGAGGTGATTCCCTTCCAGCCTGCGACTGTAGAATCACGCTACTTTTTGATTCTATTTGAAGAAGCTTTACCCACTGCGATCGGTCTCAGTACAGTTAATTATGAGAGCTTGGATCCTGGTGATTTAGAGCGTGAGATTGTGCGTTTGAGACAGGCACTTGCCACCGCTAATCAAGAAAAAAAATCGGCTCAAGCGCATCTCCAAGCAGTAATTCACGAGCAGGAAAGTCTCAACCAAGATATCAAAGTTGCCAACGAAGAAATCCTATCAAGCAACGAGGAGTTGCAAAGCACCAACGAGGAATTAGAAACTGCCAAAGAAGAGATTCAAGCTACCAACGAGGAACTGATTACCACTAACGAGGAACTTCGCAGTCGAAATCTTGAACAACACCAAATAAATAACGACTTAATAAATTTACTGGCTAGTATCAATATCCCGATTTTGATGCTGGCAAACGATTTAAAGATTAGACGCTTTACGCCAATGGCAAAGCAACTTTTTAATCTGATTCCTACAGATATTGGACGACCTTTTAGCGATATTCGCTCCACTCTGGATGTTCCAAATTTGGAAGAGATGATTTTGGAGGTGATTGATACTCTCCAGACGAAAGAACAAGAAATCAAAACTCTAGCGGGATATTGGTACAACCTCCGCATTCGTCCTTATCGCACGACGGAAAACGTGATTGACGGTGTGGTAATGGTTTGGATCGATATTGATGCTATGAAACGCACTGCCAAAACCTTAGAGTTAGCCCGAAATTATGCTGAAACGATCGTCGAAACTGTGCAAACGCCTTTAGTCGTGCTGGATGCCGATCTACAAGTGAACACAGCCAATCGATCGTTCTATGAAACATTTCAGGTTTCAGCCCCAGAAACAGCGCAATTTTCGCTGTTTGAATTAGGAAATGGGCAATGGAATATCCCGAAACTGCGATCGATCTTGGAAGATATTCTGGTGAGTGATGTTCAGCTTCTAAACTTTGAGTTAAATCACGTATTTGAGCAGATTGGGCAGAAAACTATGCTGCTGAATGCTTGTAAACTGCAACGAGAAGACCAAGCTTTAATGATTTTGTTGTCGATCGAGGATATCACAAATCGCAAGCAGTTTGAGACAGAGCGATCGCAGTTATTGATGCAGGAGAAGTCAGCCCGTCAAGACGCAGAAATCAGCAACCGTGCCAAAGATGAATTTCTGGCGAATCTCTCCCACGAGCTCCGCAACCCCCTGACTCCGATCCTGGGATGGGCAAAATTGCTGCGCTCTGGCAAGCTGAAGGAACCAGCCGTTACTCGGGCCCTAGAGGTAATCGAGCGGTGTGCGAGGGCGCAAAATCAGTTAATTGAAGATATTCTGGATATTTCCCGGATTACGAGTGGTAAGATTCATCTCGATATTAGTCCGATCGATCTGGTTGTGGTGGCGCAAAGTGCGATCGACGGGGTGCAATTATCAGCCGATGCCAAAAACATTTCAATTGTTGCACAGTTGAGTTATGCGATTGTTTTAGGCGATGCCGATCGTCTGCAACAAGTATTGTGGAATATTTTATCTAACGCCATTAAGTTTACCCCATCGGGCGGACGAGTGGAAATTGCCCTAGAGTCGATCGACAGTCACGCTCAAATTCGAGTCACCGACACTGGAAAAGGGATTCGGGCAGACTTTTTGCCCTATATTTTCGATCGCTTCCATCAAGGTGATTCCAGCACCACCAAGGCTAATCAAGGGCTAGGATTAGGTTTGTCGATCGTCCGTCAATTAGTCGAACTTCACGACGGTATGGTGCTTGCTGAAAGTCCGGGTGAGGGACAAGGAACTACAATAACTGTGAAGTTGCCGCTAGTGGCAATTGCCCAACAATTAACACCGCCCAGTCATGTAGAGCCGACTGTATTAAGCATACCTCCAAACAGATCAAAAGAGGCCGTACCAAACCTTGAGGGCTTGCAAATATTAAGCGTAGATGATGATGTCGATACCCGTGAGTTATTGCAATTTGTGCTGGAAGACTGCGGTGCCCAGGTGCTAACGGTGGGTTCTGCAAAAGAGGCGATCGCGGCTTTGACGAAAAACCTTTATGACGTGCTAATTTCCGATATTGGAATGCCAGAGGAAGATGGGTATTCCTTGATGCAACAAGTGCGATCTCTTGATGCCGAAGCTGGTGGAAATATTCCAGCCATTGCGCTTACTGCTTATGCTAGCGATGGAGAACGGCAAAAGGCGATCGATGCAGGTTTCAACAAGCATATTGCTAAGCCTGTGAAGCCTGTTCAACTCGCATTAATCATTGCGGAGCTAGCGGGAATATCTTAAATAATCTTGGACATAAGAGTCGGCGGTTGAAACCGCGTCTATACAAACAAAACCCGGATGGTGCGCGGGTTGAAGAATGCCGGTTAAAATTACCTTGTTTTCTTCAGCCGGCGTCCGGCGGACATCGTTTGTGTAGACGCGGTTTCAACCGCCGTCTAATCTCAGACATCGTTGATATAGACGCGGTTGCAACCGCCGTCCGATCTAAAAACAATTGCCAAAAATAGCACAATATGAGACAATACAATAAAATATAGAAATTAAGGAGTTTTGATTCTTGGTAACTATTAAATGTCGAGGCATTAGCTTCTATAATATTCAAGCCGTAATCTTTGACAAAGACGGCACTCTAGAGGATTCTCAAGAATTTTTGAGACATTTAGGGATGAAGCGATCGCGCCTCGTAGATGCTCAAATCCCAGGCGTTGGAGAGCCATTACAAATGGCTTTCGGCATCGAAGTTGGTAAAATCGACCCCACGGGCTTGCTAGCAGTCGGTAGTCGCCGGGAAAACGAAATTGTGGCGGCAGGATATATCGCGGAAACTGGCAGAGGATGGATAGAATCTTTAACTATTGCTCAACGCGCTTTTGATGAAGCCGACCAAATGTTAAAAAGTAGTCCACCTTCTCCTTTGTTTGTTGGCAGTTTGGAAGTATTAAAATCTCTGTATGAAGCTGGTTTGAAACTAGGAATTCTTTCGGCTGCGACAACAAAAGCGGTAGAAAAACTTGTGAAAGCTCACCAATTAAGCGAATATATTCAGTTAGAAATGGGTGTGGATTCTGTACATCTGAATAAACCCGATCCGAAACTATTTTTGTTAGCTTGTGAGAGACTGGGAGTAGATCCCGCAGCAACTTTAATGGTGGGAGATTCGGCGGGCGATATTCAGATGGGGAAAGATGCTGGTGCGGCGGGCTGCATCGGGATTTGTTGGGGGAATGCCCAGGTTAGTCATTTGGAAAAGGCTGATGTGGCGATCGCATCTTTGGATGAAATTACAATTTTAGCAGATTGAGCAAACATCACATCGCTAGGGCAGGTTTTGCTTTGGAAAATCTCGCTTCTAGCCGAGTCCAGATCCCCCCTAACCCCCCTTCAAAAGGGGGGGACAAGAGTGTTCAAAGTCCACCTTAAAAAAGGGGGACAAGAAAGAGCATTCAAAGTCCCGGGGATAATCGGGGCGAACCCGAAGTGTTTGAAGTCCCCCTGATTGTTGGGAGACTTTGATAAGAATCTTGTCCCCCCCTTTTGAAGGGGGGCTAGGGGGGATCTGGTCTCGGCGGTAAACAGCAGTCTATGATTACGTTTAATCTTAAGTTAACACGATAAAAAGCATTGCGGTGTCCCTACAAACAACGCAAACCCAGAATTATCACATCTCTTTCAACGCCATCAAGTTCGGCGACTTGCGGCAGATATCCCCACTGCTGAAACCCAAATTTCTGGAACAACGCTAAACTCGGCTGATTGTGAGCAAAAATTATTGCCATCAGGGTTTTAAGTCTCAATTCTGGACTCCGCGCAATTGCCGATTGCAATAATTTTTGTCCAATTCCGCAGCTTTGGCGATCGGGTGTGACGTAGATGCTAACTTCTGCGGTATGCTGATAGGCGGCGCGTCCGTAGAAAAGCTGAAAACTCAGCCAGCCGACGATATTTTGTTCTGATTCCATTACCCAAATCGGCAAAGAATAGGGCGAGTGTTCTCTGTACCATGCGAGGCGGCTTTCGACTGAGACTGGTTTTAAATCTGCTGTGGCCATTCTCCCCGGTATTGCTGCATTGTATATTTGGACAATTGCGGATAAATCGCTTTCTACTGCGTCGCGGATTTTCATCGTTTGGTTGACTGTTGACTGTTGACTGTTGACTGTTATACCAATTTTTTACTGTGCTGTATAGCCGTCATAATTCACGCGTCAAACCATTTTTTCTGTCATATATGTAGGGTGAGCAATGTGCACCTTACTGCCATAATTCGCGCGTAAAACAATTTTTTGCATTAATTCTGCAATTATTAACTGTCAACTGTCAACTGTCAACTGTCAACTGCTATACAGTTCCATGATATCCCTAACAGCCATCCGCGAATTGGCTCCCAATGTCAGGGGTGAGGTGTGTCCTCGCTGAAAGTGTTCTGCCGCCGCACAGCCGATCATTGCTGCGTTGTCCGTGCAATATTTTAATGGGGGAAACAATACTCGCAAGTTGTGCTTAACTGCGGCTGCTTGTAAATGTTTTCGGAGTCCGCTGTTGGCTGCGACTCCGCCACCGACTACTATGGTAGTGAGTCCGAAATTTAGCGCACAGTCGATCGCCCTTTTGGTTAAACCCTTCGCCACTGTTTCCTGAAAACTTGCCGCAATATCATTAATTGTAGAGGCAGTCAAGACGCCTTCGCCACCGGCATTAATATCTTGTTTTTTAAGTTTCTGCACTAATTGCAAAACTGCTGTTTTCAACCCGCTAAAACTGCTGTCGTAGGGATGGTAGCCGCCACCGGGCAGCGAAATTTTGCCTTCTGGGAGGGGGTATGCTTGGGGATTCCCCAGGGCAGCCAATTTGTCCATCAGCGGCCCGCCGGGATATCCTAGCTGCAACAGTCTGGCGACTTTATCAAAAGCTTCACCCGCCGCATCGTCGCGCGTTTGTCCGACTGTTTCGTAAACGCCGCAATCTTTAACATAAATTAAACTGGTGTGTCCCCCGGAAACTAACAAGCACAAAAACGGCGGCTGCAAGTCTGGTTCGATTAAGTAAGAAGCGTAGATGTGCCCTTCGAGGTGGTGGACGCCTAAAAAAGGTTTTTGGTGGACTATTGCCAAGCTTTTCGCCGCTGTCAGCCCGACTAACAATGCACCTACTAAACCGGGGGCACAAGTCGCTGCAATGCCGTCAATTTCTGACCAACTCAAGTTGGCTTCACTCAGGCACTGGGCAATTACCTGATTTAGCATTTCTAGGTGACTCCGCGAAGCTACTTCCGGGACTACCCCACCGTACTGCTCGTGGATTTTAATTTGTGATGCTACAACATTGCTGCAAACTTGACGATTCTTAACAATCGCTGCTGCTGTTTCGTCACAACTTGTTTCAATTGCGAAAATGGTTGCCATTAACTGGTAATTTTATTTGATAGGTTAGCTATTGCTAGCTTAACGAATTCGGCGCAAGTCCCCCGGCTCGATCTGTTCTCAGGTTATTGCTTGTGGATATTTGCCAGCCGTTGGAGTGGGCCGGAGGCGATCGAACTATAATGCAAGCTGCGGAATATCCTAGCGGTATTGCTAAGCTCTCGCACTGACCTATGAAACCGGAATCCCTGATTCTTTTGGGCTTTGCCGCCTCTATGATGGAGACTTTAGACTGTCAGCAAGTGCGGTAATCTGGATTCGGATCGGCAAGTTGAAATGCTTGTACAAAAACTTATTGTTTTGTAACAAAAGGAAACAATTTCATGCGACGATTGTTTGCTGCAATTTTAGTGGTTAGTCTGTGGATCAGTTTTGTTCCAGTTGCTTCGGCTTACAATTTAGTGCCGTGCAAGGACTCTCCCGAATTCAAGGAACTGGCTAAAAATGCACGTTCTACCAATGGCGACCCGGCATCTGCCAAGGCAAGATTCGAGATGTATTCTCAAGCTATGTGCGGCCCGGAAGGATACCCGCACTTAATCGTAGACGGCAGCTTGGACAAGGCTGGCGACTTTTTGATTCCTAGCGTGCTGTTCTTGTATATTGCTGGTTGGATTGGTTGGGTAGGCCGCGCTTATCTGCAAATTGCCAAAAAATCTGCAACTCCAGAGGAAAAAGAGATTATTATCGACGTTCCTGTGGCAATCTCCTGTATGCTGAGTGGCTTTTTGTGGCCTCTGGCAGCACTCAAAGAAATCACCACTGGTGAAATGTTTGCCAAGGACGACGAAATTACTGTTTCCCCCCGCTAAAATAGGGAAATGGAGCCAAGGCTAATAGCTAACAGTTGATCGATTAACTGCAAGTTAGCAATTAGCTCCTTACCGAGCGATCGGCAATTACCAACTGTCTCGAATTTTCAGGAGCAGAATTCATGCAATATTTTGTCAAGTTTCTTTCGACCGCACCAGTATTGGCAGCGCTTTGGTTCTCTATTCAAGCTGCGGGTTTGATTGAATTTAACCGCTTTTTCCCTGACTTGCTTTTCCATCCGATGCCTTAAGATTTGACCGGAATTAGGTCTCAAAAATTAGGGCAAAAAAGTTGAGAGTTTTGAGTTTTGAGTGATGAGTTAAAGGTTAATTTAAAGCTCAAACATCAGAACTCTCAAACTCTATAGACTTTCTCAGTAACATGAAGTGGGCATGGGGAATAGGGCATGGGGCATGGGGCATAGGGAATAGGGCATGGGGCATGGGGCATAGCTACTAAAAACTAAGAACCAAGAACCAAGAACCAAGAACCAAGAACCAAGAACCAATAACAACTAACAACTAACAACTGACAACTGACAACTGACTAATGACTAATATTGTGAATCGATGAAGTCTTATCTCGCCGCAGCAATTCAAATGACTAGCTTGCCTGACCTGCAAAAAAATTTGGTGCAGGCAGAGGAATTAATCGACCTGGCAGTGCGTCGGGGTGCGGAGTTAGTTTCCTTACCAGAAAATTTCTCGTTTATGGGAGAAGAGGAGGAGAAGATTGCTCAAGCAGAGGCGATCGGACTCCAAAGCGAAAAATTCCTCAAAACTATGGCCCAGCGGTTCCAGGTGACGATTCTGGGCGGCGGATTTCCCGTGCCGACGGATGGGGGGAAGGTATACAATACTTGCTTGCTAGTAGACCCAAACGGTAGCGAAGTGGCAAGGTACAAAAAAGTACATTTGTTTGATGTGAATGTGCCAGACGGGATTACTTACAGGGAATCGAACACGGTGAAAGCTGGTGAAGATTTGCCGCCGGTTTATGTGTCGCCGGAGTTGGGGACGCTGGGACTTTCGGTGTGCTATGACGTGCGGTTCCCGGAAGTGTACAGGCATTTGTCGCAGAAGGGTGCTGATGTTTTGTTCGTGCCGGCGGCGTTTACTGCTTACACTGGCAAGGATCATTGGAAGGTTTTGTTGCAAGCTAGGGCGATCGAGAATACTTGTTATGCGATCGCCCCGGCACAGACTGGACACCACTACGGTCGCCGTCAAACTCACGGTCACGCCATGATTGTAGACCCTTGGGGTACAGTTTTGGCGGATGCCGGAGAGGAACCGGGTGTGGCGGTGGCAGAGATTAATCCCGATCGACTAGAACAAGTCCGCCGCCAGATGCCATCGCTGCAACACCGGGTTTTTATGTAAGTTATGGTGGCTTGGTACTTCGCAGTTTTGTCACCAATTGGTGTCAAAATTGCAGTTTTCGCCAGCCACCAGACCTGAATAGTTTTTATTCTAGGAATGAATTGTGTACGTTCGTACACTAAAAAAATGTCTAATGCAGGTTCAATGGGCGTGCACTTCTGCTTAAAAGGCGAATGGGCGACAGTAGAATTGCACGAAATGCGTCTTTTTTGGATAAATGAAACACACTCTTTCGGTTTTAGTTGAAGATGAAGCGGGTGTCCTCACTCGAATTGCTGGTTTATTTGCCCGTCGGGGTTTTAATATTGAAAGTCTGGCCGTTGGCCCAGCGGAGCAAGTGGGAGTGTCTCGGATTACAATGGTTGTACCGGGAGACGACCAGATTATCGAGCAGTTGACTAAGCAACTGTACAAGTTGATTAATGTGCTTAAAGTTCAGGATATAACGGAAATTCCCTGTGTGGAACGGGAGTTGATGTTGCTGAAAGTTAATGCTGCTAGCGGAACGCGATCGGAGATCATTGAGTTAGCTCAGATTTTTAGAGCGCGAGTGGTAGATATTGGTGATGATACGCTGACTTTGGAAGTTGTCGGAGATCCGGGTAAGATGGTGGCGATCGTCCAGGTTCTAAATAGATTTGGGATTAAGGAAATTGCTCGTACTGGGAAAATTGCCCTGACGCGGGAGTCGGGGGTAAATACGGAGTTTCTCAAGTCTTTGGAAGCAAAAGTTTAACCAAGAAGTCATTAGTCATTGGTCATTAGTTATTAGTTATTAGTCATAAAGAATGTTTTAACTTTTAACTTTAGACTTATGATGACTTCATGAGGGGGAGCATCTCAAGTTTTGCAAAAAGCATTTTTTCTTTGAGTGCGAGCGTCCCCGCTCGCGTATTTTATAATAAAGCACGCGAGCGGGGACGCTCGCACTATAAATGCAAAACTGACAACTGACAACTGACAACTGACAACTGACAACTGACAACTAAGAGGCCGGGCACGGTGGCACCGCCCCTACCAACTGATATCATTTCCGGCCGATTGACCGCAATAAAATTAGATCGCGCGTGCGGACTTTCGGGCACATTATGCGGACTGAAGTCCGCACTACGAACTTTTTGCGAACTTTTATTATTATGGTAATTGACCGGACATGATATGACAAATGACAACTGTCAACTGTCAACTGTCAACTGTCAATTGACTCATTACCATTTAGGTTGACTTTCGATCAAACCTGTGGCTGTGATGGTGTCTACAGGCTTTGAGAAAAAGTATCCCTGTCCGTATTCGCATTGCAGAGCTCTGAGCAAATTAAGCTGTTCGATGGTTTCGATTCCTTCAGCGATCGCATCCATGCCTAAATGACGGGCTAATATCAAAATAGTCTCTACAATAGCTTCGTTTCCTTCATCTTCAGTCATGCGGCTCACAAAAGCTCGATCGATCTTTAAGGCATCAGTGGGAAAAGTGTGCAGGCGGCTCAAAGAAGAATAGCCTGTGCCAAAATCGTCAATATATAATTCAATTTCTAAATTTTTTAATTGGGAGAGGATAGCGGCGGCTGATTCGGCATTGTCCACGATCACCCCTTCGGTAATTTCTAACTTTAAAGTGCGGGGGTCAAGGTGAGTTTCTTGTAAAATCTCACGAATGCGATCGATTAAATCCGGCTGTTTAAATTGTTCGTTAGAAAGGTTGACGCTGACAGTCAGCGGCGGATTTGCTGGGAATTTTTCGTGCCACTGATGGATCTGACAGCAAGCCGATCGCATCATCCACCAACCAATAGGTACAATCAATTTAGTTTCTTCTGCTACTAAAATAAACTCACCGGGAGCTACTAAACCGCGCTCGGGGTGATACCACCGCAGCAGCGCTTCAAAACCGCTGATTCTACCGCTAGTTAGAGAGACGATGGGCTGGTAGTAAAGCTGAAATTCCTGGGAGTCTAGAGCGCGCCGCAAGTCGTTTTCCAGTTGCAAAAGGGCGACGGCGCGAGTGTGCATACTTAAGTCGAAAACTTCGTGGCGAGCTTTGCCCAATCCCTTGGCGTGATACATGGCAGCATCTGCATCTCGCAGCAGTTCTTCTGGTCGATCGTACAATATTCGGAATGGGGCGGGAACCGTAGAGTCGGGAGATAGGAAACACAAAGCAGTTTCTAGATCGACATTTCCGAGATTTCCTGGACTATAAAATTCGGAAAAATTGTTGGGATCCTGTGGCAAACCGGAACAAACAATACCAATGCTAGCACTGCTAAAAACTTGATATTCGTTGAGATAAAAAGGCTCTGCCAGTTCCGCTTGCACTCGTTCGGCAATGTGGATCGCATCATCGGTGTTTTTGATATTTTCCAGCAAAATAGCAAATTCGTCGCCGCCGAGACGGGCAACGGTATCTCCAGCCCGCAAACAGATTTCCAGGCGCTGGGCGATCGCGATTAGCAAGCGATCGCCCACTAAATGCCCCAAACTGTCATTAACCACCTTGAAGCGGTCTAGATCGATAAACAGCACCGCAAACAAAACCTCGGGACGGCGTTTTGAAAGCTCGATCGCGTGTCCCAAGCGATCCATAAATAAAGCTCGGTTGGGCAAACCCGTCAGGGTATCGTGCAAAGCATCGTGTACTAACTTCTCTTCAGCTATTTTCCGCAGAGTGATATCTTCGACAGTACCTTCGTAGTAAAGCAAATTGCCACCAGCATCGCGAACAGCCCGGCCGTTTTCGGAAACCCAGATAGTGGTGCCGTCAGCGCGGTAAACTTGGGACTCGAACTCAGACACAGAACCGTGTTTTTCGATCGCACCCAAGAACTCGACGCGGCGGTTGGGATCGAGGTAGAGTTGGCGCTCGATATCGTGGATGTTTGCGATCAGTTGGGTAGCAGACTCGTAGCCGTAAATTCTGGCTAAAGCCGGATTGGCACTGAGATAGCGCCCGTCAGGAGTTGTTTGAAAAATTCCCTCGATCGCGTTTTCAAAGATGCTGCGGTATTTTTCTTCGGCTTGTTGCAGCGCGAATTCTGCCTGCTTGCGATTGCTGATATCTGTCAGCGTGCCCAGATAGCCCAGAACTGCTCCATTGTTGCCAATTTCCGGCACTGCTTGCCAAAATACCCAGGTTGTGAGGTCGCCGTTGCAAAAGCGGTATTCTAACTTACAAGGCAATTTATCTGTGACAGCGCGATACCACTGGTTCAAAATGCGATCGCGGTCTTCGGGATGCAAACTTTGGGCCCAACCTTCGCCCAATGCCTTTGGTGCAGTCAGTCCCGCCATCTCCAAAAATCGCTCGTTGACATACAAACAATATCCCGCAGCGTCGGCGCGGAAAATCCCGACTGGCAGTATTTTAGCTAAAGTGTAATAGCGGTATTCGCTTTCTAGCAGGGCGCTGGCAGCTATTTTAGTCTCTGTGATATCAAACATTGCGCCTTGAAGGATGACGGAGTTGCTGGCTCGATCGCGAACTGCGATCGCTCGATCGCGGAACCAGACAATTCTGCCGTTGCGGGCGATCGCGCGGTATTCTGACACCAGCGGCCCGTCGCTAAAGATATCTTCTCCGTCGGTAAATTTCTGTGTGGCGTTTTCAACTAACACGCGATCGCGGTCTTCTGGGTGAACGAGTTTCAGCCACAGATCTGGGTCTGCCTTCCATTCAGCTACAGAATAACCCAGAAAAGTCTCGATTTGCGGGCTGATGTAAAGTTTGGCAGCGCTGCGGTTGAGGGGAGAAATGTAGGTGACAGCCGGCATTTGTTCTACAAGCGCGCAGTATTTCGCTTCTACGGTGCAGAGTGCTGCTTCTAGGCGCTGCCGCTCTAATTCGGCGGCGGCCCGTCCGGCAAAGATGCTGATAATTAGTTCAAATTTGCCAAGATGTGCTTCTAGTAAAGGGCGATCGTGGAAAATACAAATAATGCCTAAAGGTTCGCCGTAGGAGTTTTTCAGCAAGATTCCCAGGAAGCTGCGCGAACCTGTAACGATCGTTCTGCGGTCTTCAGGAAAGGTTTCCAGGAGGCGGTCTGGACAGGAGTACATTCCCTGCTCAAACACCAGCGCTTCGGGCGTATTGGCGGTGTTGCACTCAAAGTTTGGCTGTTGCTGTCCGTCGCTCCAAAAACTGATAACTTGTAATTTATCGGGAGTTAGATCGGTGCGTTCGATCGATTTAATCGATTTGGCAGCGACGGCGCTGCGAACTCCTAGTGCTGAGGCCAAGTGGGGAACTAAAGTATCAAAGAATTGTGTCCCCCCCGGCGAATTAGTACCTGCCAGGATGTCACCTAGCAAGTTTTCCTCTAATTGCGGGGAAGTGCTGCTGTTGGGAGGGTTGTCGTTAGGAGGGCTATCGGCATTTTGGTCGATCGAACCCTGGATGCTCAGACTAACGGTTTTGCTGGTGGAAGGCCCGACAAGAGGAGAAGAATTCACAGTTGGGCGTTGTTGCTGGGCTAATAATAGATTGCAGCCAATACCTAACAGTTTACCCAAGAAGCTGTCACCGATCGCCAATAGAGTTGAGTTTGGCAAAATCAACAAGTTTTTCGTAATTTTCAATCTCGCAGACAAATCTGGCTGTAATTCTGCCAACTGCGGTTGTTCTTGGGCAGTTGGCAGACTGGGAGGCCTTTGGTGCCACTTGAGATAAATCGCGATCGCGAAGACAAAAGTCGCCGATAATCCCAGAAGGTATGCAAGAATCTCAAAGTAAAAAAATAAATCTAGCTCGAACATCGATTAGCACCGCTCGACAATTATAGTAGTTAGCAGAAAGAATTGGTTTAAAGCCGGAAACCCGATCGGGAGAAATTAAAATTAGACTATTCATCACTCCAATCCTCGGACTTCGAGATAGAGGTAGCTGTCCCAAGTCAACTGTCAATTGTCAGTTGAATTAAAGCCAGTCTATATTATTAAAAATAACTAAGTATCGTCACGGATGAGTAACGAATACAAGGTAGGATTGGAGGTGAAGGCGAAAATAGAGTTAATACCCCTGATGAAAGCGATCGTTTTTGAAACTCCCGGAAGCCCATCCGTATTGAAACTGCAAGATATCTCAGTCCCTACTATACAAACAGAAACAGAAGTTTTGGTAAGGTTGCGGGCGGCAGGCATCAATCCGATAGATACTAAGTTGCGATCGCGCGGCACTTTTTACCCCGAGAAAACTCCTCACGTTTTGGGGTGCGACGGTGCTGGAGTGGTAGAAGCTGTCGGTGATGCTGTGCAGAGTGTCCAAGTCGGAGACGAGGTTTTTTTCTGCCACGGGGGTTTAGGCGGGTCGATCGGTACTTACGCTGAGTTTGCCGTTGTAGACGAACGTTTTCTCGCCATCAAGCCTGCTGCTTTAAGTTTTGCTGAGGCGGCGGCGGCACCCTTAGTTTTAATTACAGCATGGGAGTCGCTTTACGATCGAGGGCGCTTGCAAGCCGGCCAAAAAGTGCTAATCCTAGCAGGTGCAGGCGGAGTCGGCCACGTCGCGGTACAGTTGGCTGCATTGCAGGGTGCTGAGGTTTGCACTACTGTTAGTTCCGAAGCAAAAGCCGAGTTTGTACGGCAGTTAGGTGCACATTCAGTTATTTTATACAAAAATACGGATATTGTCGATCGGGTTTTGGCTTGGACTGAGGGCCAAGGAGTTGATTTGGCTTTTGATACAGTCGGGGGAGAAACTTTTTACCAAATTATTCCGGCTGTGAAGATTTACGGAGATTTGGTAACAATTTTGGAACCAGATCCGGCTTTGGGGAATTTGAAAACTGCAAGAATGCGGAATTTGCGGATCAGTCTGGAGTTAATGTTAACTCCGATGCTGCAAAATTTGGTAGAGGAACAGCAACAGCAGGCGAAGATTTTGCAGCAATGCGCTCGTTTGTGCGATCGTAATTTGCTCAAAATTCACGTCAGCCAAACTTTCCCGCTAGAACAAGCTCAAGCAGCCCACGAGTTATTAGAAACAGGCTCAGTAACGGGTAAAATAGTGCTTGAAATTGCAGCTAATTGAAATTCCCGCTGAATCGAATTCGACCAGGATCGACCTTGGGCTTCAGCCCTCCAGGTACGTTGTTGGGCTTCAGCCCTCCGGGTACGTTGTTGGGCTTCAGCCCTCTTAATTTAACTGGTTATATAAGCTACCAGTCATACCTCATCTTTTTGAAAAAGGCTATACAATAACAAAAACAAACCGCCTCACCATCTCACCAATGTTAGATAAAATCTGGCGATTCCTCAAACAATTAATTCACCGGATTTTTCGGGTTTTTGGCAAAGATTTTAACCCCCCCCTAACCCCCCCCTTGGTAAGGGGGGGGAACAAGAAAGAAAATGTTTCCTCCTCCCTTGGTAAGGGGAGGGACAAGAAAGAAAATGTTTCCTCCACCCTTGGTAAGGGAGAAGAACAAAATCTTGCCTCCCCCCTTAGCAAGGGGGGACTGAGGGGGGTTCCTCCAACTTTGACTGATGCGGAATACGAGTCGATGTTGATGGAACTTCTCGAAGGGGTGAATCAGGGCTGGGGAAAAGGCGATGTTGCGGAATACTTAATCGCAAAACGGATTAAAAATGGCGATCTGGCGGCTTGGTTGCGGAGGTTTGGAGTGCGATCGTTGGAGGGCGCGCAGGGGAGTACAGCGTCTGCGGATGCGGTGGTATCGCTTCAGGAATTGGCGCGCAGGTTGGATTTGTTGGGTAGGGTTGCGGGTGGGGAATTGGGAGAGGCGGCGGGGAATGTTGGTAGGGAGATTTTGGTTGAGTTTCCGCTAGTTTCGGATGAGGGGGGTGAGGATGTTGATGGAGAGGCTGAGGCTTGGAAAAAGCGAGGTAATGAGCAATATGAACAAAGTAATTTTCAAGAAGCACTTGCTTTTTATGAACGGTCTATTGAATTGAAATATAACCAGCCAGAAGTCTGGGAAAAACGAGGTTTGGTTTTACAAAGATTGGGTGATTATCAAGGTGCTATTGATTCTAATAATACGGCTTCTACTCTTTATCGTTCTTCTAATCCTGAGTCGGTCTCCGTTCCTCAGTCAACAGAAGTATTTTTTAATCCAATTGATCTAAAACCATCCTATGACAAAGCATTATACTTCAAACCTGATGGCGAAGTCTGGTACAATCGAGGTAATGAGCAATATATGAAAGGGGAGTTTGAAGAGGCGATCGCCTCCTACGACAAATCCTTAGAAATCAAACCAGATTATCACGATGTCTGGTACAATCGGGGCATTGCACTGGGTAAATTAGGAAGGCTAGAAGATGCGATCGCCTCCTATGATAAAGCCTTAGAATTCAAACCAGATTATCACGAAGCTTGGAACGGCAGAGGTGTCATACTTTGCGATAATTTAAAAAGATATGAAGATGCGATCGCCTCCTTCGACAAAGCCTTAGAAATCAAACCAGATTATCACGAAGCCTGGGGCAATCGGGGCGTTGCACTGGGTAAATTAGGCAGGCTAGAAGATGCGATCGCCTCCTACGACAAAGCCTTAGAAATCAAACCAGATTATTACGATGCCTGGAACAATCGGAGCATTATACTGCGTAATTTAGGCAGGCTTGAAGATGCGATCGCCTCCGACGACAAAGCCTTAGCAATTAAACCAGATTTTCACGAAGCCTGGAACAATCGGGGCAGTGCACTGGGTAAGTTAGGCAGGCTAGAAGATGCGATCGCCTCCTACGACAAAGCCTTAGAAATCAAACCAGATTATTACGATGCCTGGAACAATCGGGGCATTCCACTGGATAATTTAAACAGATATGAAGAAGCGATCGCCTCCTACGACAAAGCCTTAGAAATCAAACCAGATTTACATGAAGCCTGGATTAATCGCAGCAATACAGTCAAAGATGCACCTAAACATAGGCTGCTAGTTTATGAACTATTACAAGCAAAATTCCCTAAATCTCCACCTGTTACCAGAACTCTCTTAACTCACAACCTGACACAGCGCGGCTATGAAGGACAAGTATTAACATTAAAAACAGGCTTAGAGTATTGCCCACAAAATACCCACCCCGAAGGATATGGACAACTGTATAAAGCACTAGGAAATGCTCACTACGATGAAGGAAGATTTAATTCTTCTTCTACTAGCTACCAAGAAGCCCTCAAAACTCTCACACCAGATGCTTTCCTAAAACTGCATCTACAAGTATTGCAGAAATTAATCAAAACCTTAGTCAGCTTAAAACAAACTGACGAAGCCAATAAATTACAACGAGATGCCACCGATTTATTGCAACGCTTGCTAAAACAGCAAAACTATTCCCAACTCACCCAACAGCAACTGATCGACAAATTAGTTAGCTTTGAACAATTAACCGTAAATATATTCATCCAGTCAGGGCAGTTTCCCGAAGCCTTAACAACAGCAGAAATCGATAAAAATGTCTGCCTATCTTGGCTGCTGGATGCCTTGCCAATTCCCGATTACGAAACAGAAGAGACAGTCACTCACGCCCAAATTCAGCAACTCCTCAATCCCACAACCGCCGCGATTTACTGGCATATCAGCGACGCAGCCCTGACAACATTCATCATTAAATCCGATGGCTTGTTGTCTCCCGAAACCTGTTTCAGCGATTCTCCCGATGAATTTGAAAAATGGGTGAAAGAGTGGAATCAACAATACACCGATTATCAATCTAAGGAGAAAACAAGTCAAGTAAATCATCCTTGGCGTGCGGGAATGGCAAGTAAATTTGTACAACTCAATGCAATCCTGAAAATAGATGTTATTGAACAGCAATTAGAGGGGATTACGGAGTTAATTTTGATTCCGCACCGGGACTTGCACCGCTTCCCAATTCATGCTTTGTTTAGTCGTGATTTTGTGGTGAGTTATTTGCCTAGCGCCGCCGTTGGGATTAGTTTGCAACATCGGTTTACTGGAATCTCTCGTTTATCTCTAAGTCTAGATCCCCCTAAATCCCCCTTAAGAAGGGGGACTTTGAGTGTACCAATCCCCTCCTCACAAACCGAGACTTTGAATGCACCAATCTCTCCGTCACAAACCGAGACTTTAAACACTCTTGTCCCCCCCTTCTTAAGGGGGGCTAGGGGGGATCAAAGCCTTGAAAACCCAGCCGAAATCTCTGACTTACCTCCAAGTCTAGATCCCCCTAAATCCCCCTTAAGAAGGGGGACTTTGAGTGTACCAATCCCCTCCTCACAAACCGAGACTTTGAACACTCTTGTCCCCCCCTTCTTAAGGGGGGCTAGGGGGGATCAAAGCCTGGAAAACCCAGCCGAAATCTCTGACTTACCTCCAAGCCTAGATCCCCCTAAATCCCCCTTAAGAAGGGGGACTTTGAATGATTCGGTTTCCCCATTCGTAGGGGCGGTGCCCCCGTGCCCGCCCTCCATCCTCAGCATCGAAAATCCCCACAGCATAATTACCGATAAAAACAACCAACAAAAAAGACTCGCCCCTCTCCCCGCCGCCGAAATCGAATCCGAAATTATTTGCCGAATGTTCGACAAATCCACCCGACTAAAAGAAGACGAAGCCACCCTCGATGAAGTCGAAAGATTATTGCAACAACCCCACAATATTTTTCACTTCACAGGCCACGGCAGCTATAATTTTGATACGCCCCTAGAATCGACTTTATACTTAAGCAACACCCACCGATTAACAGTCAGAGAAATTATCAAACATGACCTCAGCAACTACCAATTAATCTGCCTTCCCGCCTGCGAAACCGCATTGACTGACAAACAAACAATTCTCGCCGAATATGTAGGATTGACTAGCGGTTTTATGCGCGCCGGAGTTGGCTGTGTCGTCAGTACCCTGTGGCCCATAGAATCCGGTGCGAGTACGTTATTAATGATTTATTTTTACCAACGGTGGCGAGAAGGCGGCGATTCTCTACCTGTCGCTTTAGCAAATGCTCAAAAATGGCTGCGAGAAGCCACCCGCGAGGATTTAGCCATCTGGTATCAATCGGAAATTGACAAGATTTCCGAAAACAGCCCCGAACTTTCTGAAGATGAAGTTAGCTTTATCGATTCTTTGGAAACCGATTGCCTAGCATTGGCTACAATGGAATTACATCAACCCTATCAGCATCCCTATTACTGGGCTGCCTTTACTATCACAGGATTATGAGCGACACGCAAGACGAGATTTTTCAAGCTTTTATTGTGGCAATATTGCAACAAACCGAACCTTTGCCCGCAGCAGTCCAATCCGAATTTAATCAAACCGATGAAACTTGTACTGTCACCGATATTCTAAGACTGACAAAACTGCATCCTCCTCTGTTAGCTGCTTATAAAAACAATCGTGTCTGGTTAAAGAAGCACAGCAGCCAACGCAGCAAAGGATTAGATGTTTTACCAGATGCTGAATCTGAAATAAACAATACTACTAATATTGAAACTGATAACAGCGCTAGCGACATCAGCGACTTGACAAATTTACCAGAAATTATCGATCGCATTGAGGCAAAAGTCCAGCCTCGTGGCTTTAAAACATTTCTCGGAAAGATTTTGCAAGCTAAGGACTCCGTGCAAGCAAGCCGAGATACAATCTTAGTGCTAATGTAAAATGTTGTAGCGTAATGGCATTGTTAATTGGTGTCAAGTTAAAGTGAAACCAGTCAGAGAATGCTGTTTGACTATTAAATCTAGATCCCCCTAGCCGAGAGGGCGGGCACGGGGGCACCGCCCCTACAAAGGGGGGAATAAGAATCCGATCGAAGTCCCCCTTCTTAAGGGGGATTTAGGGGGATCTAGACTATGGTAAAAACGAAATTTTTCAAAAGTTGTAGTTTTAAGCTCATATTAATAGATATTGTTGTTTCCCTAGTCACCTAAAAATTTCATGAGTAACGAGAATTGGCTAATCTACCCGACTGTCGATTTGTTTGTCTACGATTTGGCAGACGGTATCGGGCAAAATGAGGACAAGATTAGCCAAAATCGCGCACAGTTTGGCAAAAAGATTCATGGCGACAAATTCTCTACGTCACAATTAGACAATCTCAAGCAAGCTGAAACTGAAACTGCTGATTATATCGAGTTACTGGGCGACAAAAAATTCGTAGCATTTGAGTCTCCCCTCGATGGCTATGCTTATCCCGTCAAACTCGGCGATACCTATGCGGCACAATTTGACTTGTCTGGAAAAATAGAATCCGACGCAGACAATAAATTTGCACCGAAAGAAATTGACTGTTTGGAATGGCTGAAACAACAGGTAATTTTCCGCGTAAATTCACCTGCTACAATCGGTCAAAGTTGGCTGGTTTGGGGACAATTGACTGCTAACGATCAAGATGCTTTAGAAACAGCTAAAAATTGCTATAAGAAATTGAATCTATTCCCGAATGCTAAATGGGATAGAGATTTGAAATCCACAAAGAAATTTTTAAATGCTGATTTTTACGAGTTGTGGCTACCGCCAGGAGACAGAGGTAATATCAGCCAAAACCATCATGTCTTAATTTGCTTGTTTCCTTACAATAACGGTCAAGCAATTGCCGAGATTAGCAAGACTATCGCTAAACTTTATGTAAATTTAATGCGATTGTTTGCCTACCGCAATAAGGTGATTTGGGCTTATACTCAAAGCCGCCAACTTAAGGCTGATTTGAAAGATGCTGCGCGGACGATTCAACAAATTGTTACTCAACTCCCGAATCAGGTGAATGCGCCGAAAGTTGACTTAAAGGAATTGCAGCAAAGTCTGGTTAATGCCTTGACAATCTTCTCGGCTTATGCTAATTATATAAGCAGATTGGAAGAGCAAGAAAATACAATCAAAACTAATCTCAAAAATTATCAGAGACGGCTGGAAACTATCGGTAAGGATATGGGAAATGATGCCGAAGCTTTTAAGTTTTTGTCCAGTTTCAGCGATTTTGCTGAGGAAAAGTATGTCTGGCAAGTGGAAGCTGATAACAGGGGTTTGAGTGCGGGTTTGAGGTTGTTGGAAAATGCCATTGAGACGATTGAAGGGATTATTGAGATTGAGAGGGCGAAGATCGATCGCACTTTGAATCTTACCATCGGCACTGTAGGCGTAGGAATTGCGACTAGCGGCGTAGCAGCCAGCGTCTATGCAGGCCAAATTAAACCTCCGCAAAATCCGATGGATGCGAATGCGGTTTTTGGGTTGAGTCTTGGTTTGGGAGTTGTTGCAGGGGTGTTGGGTGCGATCGCGATTAGGGCGATCGGCAAGAAACGGCGTTAAAATAGTTGTAGGATTTACGCATTTCTAATCAGGGAATCGATCCCCCCTAACCCCCCTTAGTAAGGGGGGGACAAGATTTATTCAAAGTCCCTCTTACTAAGGGGGGGACAAGATTTGTTCAAAGTCCCCCTTTTTAAGGGGGATTTAGGGGGATCGAGACTTGGCTAGAAGCGACTGGAATCGGCGATTTAAATCGCGTCTTGTCAAACGAAGTCCGCCTGCGCGGACTGAAGAGAGAAGGGAGGTAATAAAATGACAACAGTTACTTTAAACTTAGATACTGTCGAATTAAGCGACGAACAGTTTTACCGTTTGTGCCAGATGAATCGAGATTGGCAATTTGAACGGACTGCTAAAGGAGAAATTATCATTATGTCACCAGTAGGCGGAGTCAGCGGCAATCGAGAAGCGGATTTAATTACAGATTTGGGCTTGTGGAACCGTCAAACGCAGTTAGGGAGAGTGTTTAGTTCTTCAACAATTTTTCGGTTGCCAAATAATGGAGATAGATCCCCGGATGCGGCTTGGGTTAGTTTGGAAAGATGGACTGCTTTAACTGATGAACAAAGGGAGAAGTTTCCGCCGATTTGTCCAGATTTTGTCATAGAATTGCGATCGCGAACAGACCCGCTAAAGCCGCTTCAGGAGAAGATGCAGGAATATATCAACAGCGGTTTGCGCTTGGGTTGGTTGATTAATCCTCAAGACGAACAAGTGGAAATTTATCGCGCTAATCGTGAGGTGGAGATTGTAGAATTTCCGGTTAGTTTGTCGGGCGAAGATGTGTTACCGGGATTTGTGTTGAATTGGCCGATGGTTTGAATGAAAATTAGAAGAATCAGCGATTCGAGTCGGCGATTTCAATCGCCGACGCATCTTCAACCCACGGAGGTGGGTTTTGTCTGTGTAGTCGCGGTTTCCAACCGCCGGGGCTGTGTCGCCACAATTTCCAATCGCCCGGGCGGTGTAGGCGCAATTTGCAACCGCCCGGGCCTCGGAAATTACCGAACTTAAGTCGTATACTCCGCATTAATCTTCACGTAGTCGTAACTCAAATCGCATCCCCAAGCCTTCGCAAAACCGCCGCCATTCCCGACAGCAACCTGAATTAAAACCGTGTCTTCCTTCAGATATTCACCAGCAGCAGCAGCCTTCATATAATTACTCGCAGCAGATTTATCGAACTCCTTCGGCTGTCCGTTTTCCATCATCAAAAAATCTCCCAATTGAATCCGCAAATTCTCTTGTTCAAAAGCAACGCCCGCACGCCCCGCCGCCGCCGCAATTCTTCCCCAATTCGGATCGCGTCCAAAAATAGCAGCTTTCACCAAAGAAGAACCGACTATTGTTTTAGCAATTTTACTCGCAGAAACTTCGTCGGCGGCGCCACTAACTTGCACTTCCACCAAACAAGTTGCACCTTCTCCGTCACGGGCGATCGCCTTTGCTAAATGCACGCATACTTCTGTTAGCATCGCTTCTAATTTGTCAGCATCCGCGCCCTTTTCTGTAATCGCAGGCGTGCGGGATTGGCCGTTAGTCAAAGCAATTAGCGAATCGTTGGTACTGGTATCGCCGTCAACAGTAATTTGATTGAAACTTCTGTTTGCCGCCCGAGTCAGCATTTCTTGCCACAAATGTGACGACACTGCTGCATCGCACGTTACAAATGCCAGCATTGTTGCCATATTTGGATGGATCATTCCCGAACCTTTGCAAATGCCGCCGATCCGCACGGGACGATCGCCAAACATGGTTTCCAGGGCGATCGTCTTCGGCACTAAATCAGTCGTACAAATCGCCTTAGCAGCCGCATCAGAACCAGTTTCCGAGGCCTCAGCAACCAATCGCGGAATTCCCGCCCTCAGCGGTTCCATTTTAATCCGCTGCCCGATGACGCCAGTCGATGCCAAAAGAATCGATTCCGAAGGAATATTCAGCGCTTCGCCCAACAATTTAGCGCTTTCGAGGGCATCTGCTAAACCTAATTCGCCAGTAGCAGCATTTGCTTGTCCCGCATTGCACAAAATTGCTTTGGCACTGGGTTTGGCTTGCAAGCGCTGGCGGCAGTAGTCCACGCAAGCAGCCCTGACTGTCGATGTAGTGAAGACTCCCGCTGCGATCGCGTCCACCTCTGACAAAATTAAACTTAAATCCGGCAAGCCAGAAGGCTTCAAACCTGCTGTAATTCCCGATGCTCGATATCCTCTCGGTGCTGTAACTCCGCCGTCAATTTCTTTCCAGTCCGACATGATGACCTCCCTAGAGCGTTCTATTCTATTGAGAGGGGATTATATCATTTTAGATTTTAGATTTTAAATTTTAGATTTTAGATTGTCAACAAATGACGAATCAATGAGTTATTTTTTCGTCGTTTAATCGTTCTTTGCCCGACGGGCGATCTCAAATTCCGTAGCATTATAATTATTAATCTCTATCTTCTCTCTCTGTGTCCTCTGCGGCCTCTGTGGTTAAATAATTCCGATTAAACCACAAACGAGATGAAAATACTGTTGAGCAATATTATAGCCTTTCTTAAAAAGATGAGGTACAACTGACAGCTTACATAACCCTTAAATTCTTAGGGCTAAAGCCCAACAACGTACCTCATCTTTTTGACGAAGGCTATATATTTGACCTAAAATTAATCGCGACTTATTCTGTAGATATCTAACTCAAGAACAAGTCGCGACGGTTTTGTAACTGTCATTATTAATTTTTAGCTGGCAAACAACAAACTTGATTCAACTGTCTCGCTGTTGAAAAAACGAGTTATTTGCGATCGACACTCGCCTGAGAACCAGTATCTAAACCAACTTCAGCAGCCGCGCGGCTGAGCATAGATTCCTGACGGTTTTTGACGAGGTGTTGGTGGCGCATCATCAGGCTGCGCGCTTGTTGTTGAGTAGACATAACTGGTTTTCTCCAAATGTAGGTAATAGGTTTGCGGGCAATTGGGGAAATTGAGCTTTGCCTTAGCTCATGGTGGCGTTGCTGCGATCGTAACTGGCTTGAAGGCTGGGCTGCGGTTTGCCTTGAATGTGGCCCCAGTAGTGAGTATTTTCCATTCCGACTTCGCTGGCGCTGCGGTTGAGCATGGATTGCTGCCGGTTCTTCACCATTTGGTGGTGGCGCATCATCAGAGAGCGGGCTTGATTTTCGGTAGACATATCGGGTTCCTCCGTTTTGCTCGATCGATCTTGGGTTGTTTTTCTGTTCTTATTTATAACTATATCAGATAATTCTGTATCTAAAGCTACAAAATTAAAATTGTAATAAAACTTTACAATAAGGCGATAAGTGCGATCGAGAATGCGGGGAGTGCAGGAAAGCCGCGAAGTGCGATCGGCGCAGCTATCTCCTACAATCGACTGCTTGCAAAATAGAACGCTACTCAAAGCCATCCCACAATTGTTTTTCTTGTGGGATGGCTTTGAGCAGCGTCCCAAAATTTGATTAAAAAGATTGAGCCAAGAAGTCTAATTGATGGCTGATATGGTGTCCGCTGATTAACTGCACTACGAACAGTTCGTAGTGCGGACTTCAGTCCGCAGCATTTTACGGACTGAAGTCCGCACTACAAACAATTTTTGTTATGGTAATCGACCGGACATGATATGACTACCCGCTAGGCTTAAAAAATATTAGAAAGTAACTTATAAAGTAAGCGAAAAATAGCTGTTGCCGCGATCGCCCCCAAAGCAGCCAACCATCCCACAAACAACACGCCTGTGATCGGAGAATTCGGATAAATCGTAACAGCGGCGCGCAAAGCCGGGAACAACCACAGTACAGCCAGAGTACCTGTGCTAATAATCAGCATCTCTGTTTGCTCGATCGCCCTGCGGTACTGGCCAAAAATCAAACCCCCCACAATCATCCCCAACAATCCGATACTCACGCCTGGATTCGGTAGCAAACTCGTCAGGGCGATCGCCAGCAACCCCCCTTCAAAACCCGTAAACGCAGCCCCACCCAAAATATCCCAAATCGAAAAAGCCCTTCGCGGCCCAGATTGGAGGTTTCCCGGAGGAGTCGCCACCACAGGAGGCACAGGAGGCTGCTGAGTTGGTGGTGTCTGCTGAGTTTGTGGGGGGGTCGGAGTCGATAGGGGACGCGGCTGCACGACCATCGTAGGCTGTTGAGAATTGTATTTCAGAGCAGCTTCCACCTCGATCGCCGATTGATAGCGCTGGCTGGGAGCTGGTAATAACATTCGATCGAGAACTTGAGCCAAACGCGGGCTTACCTGTACGTGCGATCGCCAATTCCACTCATTTTCATAACTATCAAACAATTCCGTCGGCTGCAAACCGCTGAGCAAAGTAATGCAAGTCACAGCCAAAGCATAAAAATCCGTTGCGGGATAAACCTCTTGTCCGTTCATCTGTTCGGGCGGAGCATAACCCAAAGAATAAATACCAGTCGAAGCCTTAGAAGCACCCGCAGTTTGCGTCACCTGTTTGACAGCCCCAAAATCTAATAAATAAAGCCGACCACTTTTAGCCCGCATAATATTAGCAGGTTTAATATCCCGGTGAATCGAACCGCGAGAGTGTACAAAATCGAGAACCTTCAAAATTTCACGCAGCACCTCCATCGTTTCCGCTTCCGAAAATTTGCCTTTAACAACAAGTTCTTCCTCCAAATTGTGACCGTCAATAAATTCTTGAACCAGATAGAAAAACTGATCGTTTTTCCCAGGCTGCAAACTCGGAACAGTCAGCTCAAAAAACGCCAGCAAACTCGGAATTTGCGAATGTTCGTTTCCCAGTTCTTCCAACACCGCTGCTTCCCGTTCAAACAGAGTTTGAGCGATTTTTAGCTGTGCCGGACTCAGATTTGCCGACGGCTGCAAAAGTTTAGCAACGCACTGCCGCATCGCCGGAGTATAGCGGTCTCTAGCCAAAAATGCCGCCCCAAAACCGCCTTGACCCAGCAACCTGACTGGCAAATAGCGCCCGCTCAAAATTAGGGGCATTCCACAGGCCTTGCAATACCTTTGCTGCACCGTTTTCAGCAGGGAACTGTCATCGAGGTCGGAAAAATTGTTTTGAGGGCGCGGGCAGCCCGGACGGGTGCAGTAAACTTCCATTTTGGTTTGCTAATTGGTCATAGGGCATTGGGCATCGGGCATTGGGCATTGGGAAGAAGGCCAAACAGGGCATTGGGCAAACAGGGCATTGACTAAACAGGGAATTGGTTTAATTCCTAATTCTAGGTGGTTAAACTTTTTAATACTAATCCCAGTTCTTTTTACCAGAAAGAATTGGTTGAAAGTCCGACCGCCTGCTTGGGATAAATTAAAATCAGACTATTCATTACTCCAATCCTCGCACTTAAGGGTAGAAGTCACTCTCCTTCGGTCAACTGTCAACTGTCAACTGTCAACTGTCAACTGTCAACTGTCAACTGTCAACTGTCAACTGTCAACTGTCAACTGTCAACTGTCAACTGTCAACTGTCAACTGTCAACTGTCAACTGTCAACTGTTGAACAGGGATTATCAAACCAGATTTTAATCTCTAAACTACGCGCGAACTGCTGAGAACCAGCAACTTAATAAATCAACTTCCCCCTGAGTTGGGAGTTGCTATTTCTATCAGTCCCAAATCGATGGCCGGAGGTTCTTTCTTTTCCTGGGTACTCGAATAAGTAGCAAATGTTGGCAAAATTTCATTGCTGAAAGCCTCTGCTGCTTTAGAACGGTAGCGGTTGGGGTTGTAAATCAGCGACAAAATCCGAGTTACCAAAACTTCATCCATTTGAGATTTGTGCAAGACACCCATCATCAACTCTTTTTCGATCGCCGAAACCGACACAAAAGCAGCGCCCAACCCGGACTGAACAGCATTTTTAATGGCTTCGATGGAGTTGAGCTCCATCTCGATTTTCAGGCGGCGCGTGTCAATGCCGCAGCGAGTCAGTACCTGATCGATGACTTTGCGGATAGTAGACTGCGAATCGAGGGAAATAAACTGCAATTTATAAAGGTCTTCTTTTTGGATGCTTTCTTGTTGTACCATCGGGTGAGATGGAGGGAGAATTAGAGCCAGTTCGTCCTCAGCGTAAGGAACAATTTCTAAAGCTTCTACAAGTTCGGTAGGGATTTCTCCGCCCACAATTGCCAAATCGATTTGCCCGTTGGCGACACTCCACGCCGTGCGGCGGGTCGAATGCACGTGAAGCTGTACCGCTACATCGGGGTACTTTTGCCGAAACATCCCAATCATTCGGGGTAGCAAGTATGTCCCCGTGGTTTGAGAAGCGCCGACGATCAAAGTACCGCCTTGGAGATTTTGCAAGTCTTCGAGAGCTCGACAAGTTTCTTGACAAAGCGATAAAATTTTCTCGCCGTAACTCAGCAGCAGGTGTCCGGCTTCGGTCAGTTGAGCCCGCCGCCCTCCCCTGTCAAACAGCGGCACGTCCAACTGTCTCTCTAGGTTCTGCACTTGCAAGCTAACTGCTGGCTGGGATACGTAGAGGCTGTCGGCGGCGCGTTTGAAGCTTCCTTCAGAGGCGATCGCCTTGAGAATGCGTAACTGGTCTAAAGTGAAAGGAAGGTCAGACATATATCTAAATTGTCAGTTGTCATTTGTCAGTTAACTGTTGACGGTTGACGGTTGACGGTTGACGGCAAACAGCAAACAGCGATCGATCGGCAAACAGTGAACAGCGAACAGTCAACAGTCAACAGCGAACAGCGAACAGCGAACAGTCAACAGTCAACAGCGAACAGCGAACAGCGAACAGTCAACAGTCAACAGCGAACAGCGAACAGCGAACAGTTAACTGACTGATAACCGCTGAATGCTCCTATAGATACTTTGTGACACAATTTGGCCGCGAATCAATAACTTTTCTTAATATTTGCAATGACGATCGACTTAGCGCTTGACTCCCACTTAGTTATTCTCGGACTTTTATTTGGTTTTGCGATCGCCCACAGCGGTTTAGCAGCCCTGCGCCCGAAAGGTGAAAAGCTGATCGGGCCGAGACTTTACCGCGTTTTGTTTGCCCTTGTCAGTTTGCCGCTGGCGGTGATTTTGGTTGTCTACTTTTTCAACCACCGCTACGACGGCGTGCAGCTTTGGCAAGTACAGGGCGTGCCCGGAGTTAAACCAATGGTTTGGATACTGTCGGCAATTTCCTTTCTGTTTCTGTACCCAGCAACCTTCAACCTTCTAGAAATTGCCGCCATCCAAAAGCCGGAAGTTCACCTCTACCAAGCGGGGATCATCCGCGTCACCCGTCACCCGCAAATGGTGGGACAGGTGATTTGGTGCGTGGCCCACACCCTCTGGATTGGCACTAGCTTTACCCTCGTCACTTCCATCGGTTTGATACTTCACCACCTATTCGGAGTGTGGCACGGCGACAGCCGGCTGCGGGCTCGTTTTGGCGAATCCTTTGAAACCATCAAATCTCAAACCTCAATTATTCCATTTTTGGCAATCCTGCAAAAGCGTCAAACCCTTGATTTGCTTGAGTTCCTGCGCCCTTCCTACCTAGGCGTAGTCATTTTTACAGGCCTGCTGTGGAAAATTCATCCTTTTCTGATGCGTGTCACTGCGAACATATACTGGTAGCATGATCCCTAGGATAGAAAAAAAATTATTAAATTTTGAGGGATCATGGTGTTGTCGGTTAGCGAACGCACTTTTGCACAAGAGGTATTTCAAGCCTCTACCCCCGTTTTAGTTCACTTTTGGGCGCCTTGGTGCGGTTTGTGCCGTGCGATCGACCCCACGCTTACAAGTTTTGAGACACAGTGGGCAGGAAAAGTCAAGCTCCTAGGGGTGAATGCCGATCAAAGTTTCAAATTGGCAAATACTTACCGGCTGACCAGTCTGCCCACACTGATTTTGTTTGAGGGCGATCGAGTTCTATTTAGATTTGAAAATTATCAAAACCGCGAGGAACTGCGGCGCACTCTGGATTCCTGGATGCTCGCCACTCAGAATGCTCCCCAAAGTCAACGCCTGCAACCGCAGCAAGCAGTCAACCGCTAACGGTTAAAAGGCTTTCGGTTCTTATCGATCGCAGATTCGGGAATTTACCGATGCGATCGGCAACCAGACATTTAAAGGTCGGCAGAAACCGGGTTTTTTGCGAAAATACCGCATCGAGCACTAAGGTATTCGCAAAAAAACCCGGTTTATTTATTTCTAGGTTGCATCCAAAAATTAAAAAATTGTTAATCTATCTTTTGGCATAGATTTAAGACGAACTAGATCGATCGCCAACACCAGCAGCAATTCTTAAGGATTGTCGATCGGCAATACTTAAGAATTGTAGAGAGTCTTTCTGCCCAGTCGCGCAAGCGTGTGTCACAATTATTAACAGTTTTGGCAATATCTAGTAGAAACTTTAAACTACCTATCAGTCATGGAACCGCTTTATCAATACGCCTGGCTGATTCCAGTCCTGCCGCTGGCAGGCGCAATGCTAGTAGGTTTAGGCTTAATCACCTTTAACCAGGCAACCAACAAACTCCGACAAGCGAATGCGATTTTAATCCTTTCCACCCTCGGAGGGTCAGCGGTAATGTCTTTCGCATTGCTGTGGAGTCAACTACAGGGCCACGCACCCTACACCCGAACCATTCAGTGGGCCTCTGCTGGGGACTTCTCGCTGAACATGGGCTATATCATTGACCCCCTCACGTCGGTAATGCTGGCGATCGTCACCACGGTCGCCTTTTTGGTGATGATTTACACCGACGGCTACATGGCACACGATGACGGGTACGTGCGATTTTACGCCTACCTGAGCATCTTCAGCGCCTCAATGCTAGGTCTAGTAGTCAGCCCGAACATCGTTCAGATTTACATTTTCTGGGAACTGGTAGGTATGTGTTCGTACCTGCTAGTCGGATTTTGGTACGATCGCAAACCAGCAGCAGACGCCTGCCAAAAAGCCTTCGTCACCAACCGCGTCGGCGACTTCGGCCTCCTGCTGGGCATCCTCGGCATTTACTGGGCCACCGGCAGCTTTGAATTTGACGTAATGGGCGAAAGGCTGCACTCCCTAGTCGAATCAGGTGCTTTGAGCGCAACTCTTGCAACCATTTTCGGCGTCCTGATATTTTTGGGCCCAGCAGCCAAATCAGCTCAATTCCCCCTCCACGTCTGGCTTCCAGACGCAATGGAAGGCCCGACACCAATTTCAGCCCTAATCCACGCCGCGACGATGGTAGCAGCCGGCGTCTTCCTGATCGCTCGGATGTACCCAGTATTTGAAGGGCTGCCCGCAGTCATGAATTTGATCGCCTGCACCGGCTGTTTTACAGCATTCATGGGTGCTTCGATCGCAATTACCCAAAATGACATCAAAAAAGGCTTAGCCTACTCCACAATCTCCCAATTGGGCTACATGGTGATGGCAATGGGAGTCGGCGCCTACAGTGCCGGACTCTTCCACCTAATGACCCACGCTTACTTCAAAGCAATGCTGTTCCTGTGCTCGGGTTCAGTCATTCACGGCATGGAAGATGTCGTCGGGCACAACCCCGCCCTCGCTCAAGACATGAGAGTCATGGGCGGCTTGCGGAAATATATGCCGATTACCGCTACTTGCTTTTTAATCGGAAACTTAGCAATCTGTGGCATTCCGCCCTTTGCTGGTTTTTGGTCAAAAGACGAAATCCTCGCCCAAGCTTTCCATGCAAATCCCGCTCTGTGGGCTGTGAGTTGGGTGACTGCCGGGATGACCGCGTTTTATATGTTTCGGATGTATTTCAGCACCTTTGAGGGCGAATTCCGGGGCAATGACAGCGCCATCAAGCAACAACTCCTGCAACCGGGTTTGGTTTTCGGCCCTGGAGCGATGAACGTTAAGGAATTGGCATCAACTGGCGAAAGTCACGACGCACACGACCATTTCCCTCACGAATCTCCTCTGACAATGGCTCTGCCGTTGGTGTTGCTGGCTGTACCTTCTGTGTTTATCGGTTTTCTCGGTACGCCGTTTGCCAATTATTTCGAGCAGTTTGTCCGCGCTCCTGGCGAGTCTCTCGAAGAAGTTTTGGCACACGCCGCGAAGTTCGATTTGACGGAATTTCTAATCATGGGCGGCAGTTCTGTAGGTATTGCTTTGCTGGGCATTACTTTGGCTTCTCTGATGTATTTGAGCCGGAAAATCGATGCTGGTGCGATCGCCCAAAAAATCAAACCACTTTACGAGTTCTCCCTCAACAAGTGGTATCTCGACGATATCAACGAAGTTCTCTTCGTCAAAGGCAGCCGTCGTTTAGCGCGGCAAGTCATGGAAGTGGATTTGCGAGTTGTCGATGGTATCGTCAACTTGACAGGGTTTCTCACCCTGGTTACAGGCGAAGGTTTGAAATACTTTGAAAACGGCCGCGCTCAATTTTATGCCCTGATTGTGTTTGTCGCAGTTCTGGGTTTTGCGATCGTTTCTGGAGTAGGTTAAATCTCTAGGGAAACGGTATTGCCTGTTAGTTTCAACTTAAGGCAAAACCTACCGTATCTTTTGTTTGCCTCGAAGTCTAGATCCCCCCTAGCCCCCCTTAATAAGGGGGGAACAAGAGTACAGGGAAACGGTATTGCCTGTTAGTTTCAACTTAAGACAAAACCTACCGTATCTTTTGTTTGCCTCGAAGTCTAGATCCCCCCTAGCCCCCCTTAATAAGGGGGGAACAAGAGTATTCTGTCAAAGTCCCCCTTCTTAAGGGGGATTTAGGGGGATCGGATCTCGGCGATAAACAAGAGATCCAAAGGTTTTTAGGGTTAATTTGATACGATGAAAGGCGTTGTCATGTCCCACTAGAAGATATTTTAAGGATTGCTCTTAGCTCAATAACTCAAAATTGACAATTAGCAAATAGAAATAAATCTTTAATTAAACTCAACTTTTGCGATCGCACAAATCGTCGCAAACATTACAAAAAGAATTGTTTCGTATAAAGAAAGTATAAAATTTAGACCAAAATCGCCAAAATGTGTTTAAACCTAATAATTGATGGATAATTTTAAAACGCAATGGATACAGCTAACTTTCCCTGGTTAACAACAACAATTCTGTTTCCCATTGCTGCGTCCCTGCTAATTCCTTTGATTCCCGATAAGGATGGCAAGACGGTGCGGTGGTATGCACTAATTGTGGGTTTGATCGATTTTGCCCTGCTTGTTTACGCTTTTTGCACTCAGTACGACTTCAGCAATCCCAACTTGCAACTCGTAGAAAGTTATGCTTGGTTGCCCCAACTCGATTTAAATTGGTCGGTGGGTGCTGACGGTTTGTCAATGCCGTTGATTTTGCTGACAGGTTTTATTACTACCCTGGCTACTTTAGCAGCTTGGCCAGTCACACTTAAACCAAAGCTATTTTACTTTTTGATGCTGACAATGTACGGCGGCCAAATCGCAGTTTTTGCCGTACAGGATATGTTGCTGTTTTTCCTGGTTTGGGAACTGGAATTAGTTCCGATTTACCTGATTTTGTCCATCTGGGGCGGCAAAAAGCGCCTCTACGCAGCAACTAAGTTTATCCTGTACACCGCAGGCGGTTCGCTGTTTATTTTGGTTGGCGCGCTGACGATGGCGTTTTACGGCGATACGGTGACTTTCGATATGCGGGCGATCGCAGCCAAAGAATTCGCCCCCAATGTAGAATTGCTCCTGTACACAGGATTTTTAATAGCCTACGGCGTCAAACTGCCAATTTTTCCCCTGCACACTTGGCTCCCCGACGCCCACGGCGAAGCAACCGCACCCGCCCATATGTTGCTAGCAGGAATTCTGCTAAAAATGGGCGGCTACGCCTTGCTGCGGATGAATGCCGGAATGCTCCCGGATGCTCACGCTGTATTCGCACCCATCTTAGTAATTTTGGGTGTAGTTAACATTGTTTACGCCGCCTTAACCTCCTTTGCTCAGCGCAATTTGAAGCGCAAAATTGCTTATTCTTCGATTTCGCACATGGGCTTTGTGTTAATCGGGATAGCTTCGTTTACCGATTTGGGAATTAGCGGCGCTATGCTGCAAATGGTTTCCCACGGTTTGATCGGGGCGAGTTTGTTCTTCATGGTGGGTTGCACTTACGATCGCACTCACACCCTCATGCTCGACGAAATGGGCGGTGTCGGCAAGAAAATGCGGAAAGTTTTCGCCATGTGGACAGCTTGTTCTATGGCTTCTTTGGCTTTGCCGGGAATGAGCGGTTTTGTAGCAGAATTGATGGTGTTTGTAGGTTTTGCAACCAGCGACGCTTACAATCCGGTGTTTAAGGTTTGCGTGGTATTTTTGGCGGCTGTCGGCGTAATTTTAACTCCGATTTACCTGCTGTCAATGCTGCGCGAAATCTTCTACGGCCCGGAAAACAAGGAATTGGCGGAACATGAAGAATTGGTGGATGCGGAACCGCGAGAAGTGTTTATTATTGCGGCTTTGTTAGTGCCGATTATTGGCATTGGCTTGTATCCGAAGATGCTGACTCAGGTTTACGATGCGACTACTGCACAGTTGACTGCAAAGTTGCGGGATTCTGTACCGTCGCTAGTGGCTAAGGCTGCTGCGGATAAAACGGTGTCTTTGCGCGCACCTGCGATCGAGCCTAGCAAGTTGTAATTTGCACGCTGATGCAATGAAGAAAACCCCCAAACTCTTTTAAAAATAGGGTTTGGGGGTTTTCTATATATCGGATCGAAGCAAATCGATTAGATTGGGATTTTTAAACCGCAGATTTCAGCAGATAAACACAGATGAACGCTGTTGGGATTTTCACTATTGTCGCTCCTTAAAAAGCATAAAAGAGGACGATCGACTATATTCGATGTTCCAACTGCAATATAATTAATAATTGGGCAGCATAAAAAGTTCTAGCCTAAGAGGGAGACGGAAAAATGAGTGACGACATACTTGATTTGAAAAATACTGTCGTGGTATCAGCAGAAAGCATGAATAGCGATGATATCCGCGCGACGATAGAATCAAATATTGACTTCGTGAACGCACTATTTGAAGTGCTTCTGAATCCCTCAGAAATTTCTCACGACGCACTCCTCAGTTACTACGTCGATTACTACCTCGCGCAGGTGAACAATGGCGGTTTTGCTCAGTTTGTCCATAACACAAGATGGAAACCTGCGGTCATCGCGCTAGTCAAAGAAGGCCTTCAGCAAATCGGTGCGACACAACATACCGATCTTTTTACAAAAGGAGAGGCGTTGGTTACAGCAGAAAAGACAAAGTTAGCATCGTTCTTTTCGAGTGGGTTATTCGGCGAAAATGCTGAGAGAGACAGGCTAAATGGCATAAATGAGAACTTTTATTCGATCGAACAAGAGGAGAGTCTCGAACGATTAAATGCTAACTGGTTAAAAGCGCGCCCCGGCCTGATTGTTGTAGCAGAAGATCGAATCCAACAGGAAGTCACTCGACGAGCATTGAGTATTTCCGATCGCGAGGCCCGGCTCGCCCAAGCCCGTGCTGCCGAGCCGACATACATGAAACTGATACGAGCCTTGTGCGATGCAGCCGGTCATAAGCTTGAGCGCGTTACGGCAGGCGATACTATGAATGAGTACGGTGGCGAAAGAATACTCGCTTGGCACTTTATTACTGACAATGGGCATCACTTCATGGTGGAGGCTGACGGGAAGGCAATGATGTTTTCTGGAAAGTCGAAGGAACAGATAGCGGAGATTGTCGTGGTATAACTATGCGGCCAAATTAATAGTTAGGTTGATGCACTATCTTTTTTAGTCTTAACCTTAATTTTTTTGTTTCGATACTTGCTAGAATAGAAGCGAATACTAACCGGACTGGAAATCATGCTAAAAACCATCGAAGGCATTTATCAGAATGGACAGATTCAGTTAGCCTCGCTACCGCAAGATGTGAGCGAGCGCTCTCCAGTTTTCGTCACCTTTCTCGATCCAAACAAAATCGATCCAACGAAACTGCGCGAATTAATCGATCGATTGGAAACAATTGCAGGTATTCAGCAAGGCTTCGAGGAAGTCAACGCCGGACTTAGTCGCCCTATCGAAAATTTCGTCCAAGAAATGCAGCATAAATATGATATTTCAGGTTGAAATTACCCCGATCGCCTCTTTGGATGAGAATTTATAGTCTTATTGTTATACGAGGAGACTGACTTTTGAATAGGCTACAAAGATTAACCCTCAATGGATTTAAGTCTATTAAGGCAATAGATATTGAGCTGCATCCCCTAAATATCCTGATTGGAGCAAATGGAGCAGGCAAGAGCAATCTGATCTCGTTTTTCAAGATGCTCAACGAGATGATGGCTGGACGCTTTCAACAGTTTATTGCTGTATCGGGTCGTTCTCAATCCCTCCTATATTTTGGACCTAAGACAACACCCCAAATAGAAGCAAAACTAGAATTTGAAGTCGAAAATGGGGTCGATTCCTATCATCTTCGGCTGTTTCATGCGGCTGGTGATACCCTTATTTTTGCCGAAGAGACTTTGAGCTTTCTGCAAACAGGCAGGACATCCCCAAGGACTGATGAATTAGGCGCAGGACATCAGGAAACCAGAATTAAAGAAGCAGCAAAGGAAGGTAAGCAAACGGCTCGAACGCTGGAATATTTGCTGAATCGTTGCCGTGTATACCATTTTCATGACACATCTTCTACGGCAGGAGTCCGGCAATCCTGTTATGTTGGTGACAGTCGATGGCTAATGCCCGATGCTGGAAATTTAGCTGCATTACTTCTCAGGTTTCGTGAAGAGAATCGGGGTGCAGCTTATCAGCGGATTATCGGAACAATCCGTCTTATTGCACCTTTTTTCGATGATTTTGTTCTTGAACCAGATGTATCTAATCGCGTCATTCTCAACTGGCGAGAAAAAGAGTCCGATCGGGTATTTGGGCCCCATCAATTTTCAGATGGTACTTTGCGTGCCATATGTCTTGCCACGCTGCTCTTACAGCCAGAAGATGAACTGCCAGAACTCATTGTCGTTGATGAGCCGGAATTAGGGCTTCACCCCTACGCTCTAAATGTTGTGGCTGATTTGTTTAGTAAGGCTGCACTCCATACGCAAATTCTCATTAGCACTCAATCTAGTTCTTTCTTGGATAATTTCGATCCTGACGATGTAATTGCGGTGAACCGAGAGGGCAAGGAATCGCAATTTAAGAGGCTAAATCCCACAGAATTACACGCTTGGCTTGAGGAGTATAGTCTGGGAGAAATTTGGGAGAAAAATATCATTGGTGGAGGCCCGCATTAATGGTACGCCTCTACCTATTTGCCGAAGGACAAACCGAGCAGACATTCGCTGACATTTTGATACAACCGCAGTTAGCTCTATATGACGTGTTTATGCACAATCCCATACTTATTGCTCATGCAAAAAAGAAGGGTCAGGTACATAGAGGTGGCGGTCGTAATTATCTGCCAATGAAGAATGACATCATGCGTTTTCTTAAACAAGAAAAAGCCCCGGATGTGTTTTTCACAACTATGATTGATTTATACGCTATTCATGCCGATTTTCCGGGATTAGCTGAGTCTGAGAGTCTACGTCAAGATCCGATACAGCGGGTTGAATTTTTAGAGAAACGCTTTGCAGAAGATATTGGTGATGCTCGATTAATTCCTTACCTTCAGTTACATGAATATGAGGCATACCTCTTTTCTGACCCAACGTGTTTTAAGTACCTTGATGCTGGACGGACAAAAGAGATTGAAGCTCTCCGAGTTATCGCTAGTCAATATCAGACACCGGAGTTAATCAACGACGGGCAGCAAACAGCACCTAGCAAACGTATCATCGCGCAGTTTCCTGATTACGGAAAAGCGAAGTCTATTTTTGGACCGCTGTTAGCTGAGCAAATTGGATTGCACGTAATTCGGAACAAATGCTCTCACTTTGATAAATGGCTGTCACGACTTGAATCTTTGAATGAGAAAGGCGTTAGTAGTTGAGTGGAGCGCAAAAAATTACTACGGGATCGATCGCTCTTCAATTAGGTACGATCGCCCTTTGAGTCTTTAAGCTTAATTTTTTTGTTCCTATACTTGCTAGAATAAAAGGGAATACTAACCGAAATACAATTCATGCTAAAAACCATCGAAGGCATTTATCAGAACGGACAGATTCAGTTAGCCTCGCTACCGCAAGATGTTAGCGATCGCTCTCAAGTTCTCGTCACCTTTCTCGATCCAAACAAAATCGATCCAATTAAACTGCGCGAATTAATCGATCGGTTAGAAACAATTGCAGGTATTCAGCAAGGCTTCGAGGAACTCAACGCCGGACTTACTCGCCCGATCGAAAATTTTGTCCAAGAAATGCAGCAGAAATATGACATTTTAGGTTGAAATTACCCCGATCGCCTCTAATGAAATTGAGCAAGCCTATCGCTGGTATCGAGAGCGGAATCCCGATTTTGCCGATCGCTGGTTTCGAGGCTTGATGAATGAAATCGCAACACTCCAAGAAAAACCTCGACGCTGTGCTTTAGCAGTTGAAAGTGATATTTTTCCTGAAGAAGTTCGGCAGTTACTTTATGGGAAATCCAAAAACATTTACCGGGTATTGTTTGCGATTCGAGATACTACGGTTTATGTGTTGTACGTGCGCCATAGCGCTCGATCGCCATTAACCGCAGATGATTTGGATGAACTAGAAGGTGGAGTTTAGAATAGAATTTTCAGAAACTAATCTTAGCCCTTATACTTCGATCGCCTCAATGATTTTGGCAGAACTTCAAGACAATCTAAAATGCGATCGAGCATTTGCTAGTTCTCCCGATGTTCTTGGCGTTACTTGCAGATAGGTTATACTTAAAACAATTGCCTTGTGCGGAAAAATCAAGCTGTTTGAATTTAAATTTTATGAGAACGTTCACTGCGGTTGTTGAAAAAGACCATGAAACTGCTTTGTATGTAGGCTATGTTCCCGGTTTCCCTGGAGCGCATTCTCAAGGAGAAACTTTAGACGAGCTACAAGCGAACCTGTGTGAAGTAATCGAGATGCTGTTGGAAGATGATAATCCAGCTTTCAATCCAGAGTTTGTTGGTACTCAGCAAATTGTAGTTGCGTAGAAGATATTTGCATCACTTGCCAAACAATCCCTTGATGATTCATCATTATATTGATGATTGTTTTATTCTTGTCACTCACCTAATATGCGATCGCTCTTCTTGACTCTAGCTCTCATGTGTTTGGCAACCCCCGCTGTTGCCGCAACCTGCGAGGAAAGCTTTCAAAAAAAGGGAGACTTTCTCAATGGTGCCGCCTTTTCGGCGCGCGTTCAGGTTGAGGGGTTATCGGTAGAGAAAGCATTTTCCCAATTGCGACCCATTTTGGCGCGCGAGAGCATCAGAACTATCAGCACCGATGTCAGTACAGGTGTCATGAAAGCCGAAAATCCCGCAACAGCTTTTCAGCGTGCTTTGCCAATTGACGTGTTTGCCTCAGCCGATGGAACTCTACTAACTGTTGAGATGATCTTTACCCTTCCCAGTGGTGTAACTGCAAGTAGGGACACCGTGAAGGGATACTTGTGCGGTGCGCTAAATCAATTGTTACCAAAAAATAAGTAATTTCTAGTTCGATCGTGATTTTTTTGCAGCCCCAAGAGATTGTTCGCATCTTAGAAAATCTTGGGGTTTTAGAAGTTCGTCTTTGATACTCAAATCCCACAATCTCAAACCCACGGATCGAGCTTAAATTCTGCCTCTAAAAAATCAATAAAACAAGTTATTTTTCCCGGATAAAAACGGCTGCGACGATATACCCCATTAATTGGTAACGGAGTTGGTTGATAATCCTCCAACACTACCTTGAGATCGCCCCGGTAAATCTCATCACCAAACATCCAGACTGGCGCGACAGCAATGCCCAAACCCGATAACACTGCCGCTCGAATCGCCACAGAACTATTAGTTTGAAAACAACCCCCAACTTGCACCTTGATAGTGCCATCTGTTCCTTGAAAATGCCATTCATTGCCTGTTGACAGATGCGTATAGACAATACAATCACGATCCACTAAATCATCCGGTGTTTGAGGTTCTCCCGCTTGCTCAAAATAGCCTCTTGTTGCTACTGTGACGCGGCGAGTCGTGCCGATGTGATGGCTAATCAGGGAACTATCGGGACGATTACCAATGCGGATCAACAGGTCTAATCCATTCTCTACAATATCCACAAAACTATCGGCCATCATCAGATCGATCTTGACATCGGGATAGCGTGTCATAAAAGCTTTTAAACGGGGGACAATCTGCATTTCCCCAAACAGCACGGGACAGCCCAATCGCAAAATACCTGTTGCTCGTTCTTTTCCTGTTAAACTGGCCTCCGCTTCGGCGACGGTTTCCAAAATTTGCTGACAGTATTGATAGTATCTTTTCCCCTCCTCAGTCAAACTCAAGTTGGTAGTTGAACGAGTGATTAATTGTACCCCCAGATATTTTTCCAGAGCGGCGATTTGCTTGCTAATTGTCGGTTGCGTCGTCTGTTGTTCCCGCGCTACGGCCGAAAAACTCTTCATTTCGATCGCCCGAACAAAAGTCTGCATACAGGCAATTCGATCCATGCAGTACCTATTCCAAAATGGCATATAACATATTCTATTATGCCTCCTTCTCAAAAAAATTGAAATAGATCATGATATTCGCATCAACCATTCTCACCAAAAAACGAAAATGTTAAAACTCAAATCCCTCAGTCCTCTGTTGGCAACCCTCGCTATTGCTAGCGCTATCAGTGCCGGAGATGTAGCTGTACATAGCTTTTTGCCAAAATTCCAAAATACGGCAATCGCAGCCCCGGAAATGACGGTTCAGCAAAAGATCGATATTATTACTAAAAGTAAAGGACAAGTTGGTAGTGGCGACCAATTACGACGATTTTTCTATGGTGATTTATTACCATTAGGAGTACAACCCGGTGGGGCAGGCATGGTGGTCAATCTTTACAACAAAACCAACGATGTCACTTTTTCCTACTGTTCTACCTATGATGTCGTTGTCGCTGTCAAACAAGGGAGAGTAGCGACTTTTCCCGCCGCTGAAGTGAAGTAATTTGCCTGTTCCCTTGCTGAGTGTAGTAAGGGAAAATTCCCGATATATATCATTGAATGGATATTTAATATGGAACTTCAAGACTTTTTTGCTTTATTACATCCGGCGATCGCCATTATTGTGGTTTTTCCCTTAATCGGAGTTGTAGTGAATCGCGCCCTACTCACCCGCCAACGTCGCCTGCAAGTTGTCGGTGGCGAAAAAAGTAAAATTCCGCCAGTAGTAGGTTCCGAGCACGTAGCGATCGGTAGTTGGTTGAGCGGCTCAGTTGTAGGCGTTGCCCTACTGGGAATGGCCTATCCCATTTTTTCAAAAATGCTCAGTAACGACACCCTTGCTAAAGAACCATTTCGAGTCTTTTTTGTCATCGCCATTTTCCTGTTAAGCATTGCTTCTTTCACGCTACTATTTAAGGCAAAAGTTAAACTATGGCGAGGTATTTTTGCCACTTTAACAGGCATGGGATTGATTGTTTTAGGATTTCAACCCGAAATTTATCGTCGGGATAATGAATGGTTTATTTCCCATTATTATTACGGTATGACAGCCGCTTTATTAATGATTTTTTCAGTGGCGATCGTCCAAGATATTTATCAGGACAAACAAAATCGCTGGCGCACCGCTCATATCATTCTCAATTGTTTTGCTCTACTGCTTTTTATCGGTCAGGGAATGACTGGTGCAAGGGATTTACTAGAGATTCCCCTCCATTGGCAAGAACAGCATATTCAGCAATGTGATTTTACTAATAAGACCTGTCCCCAACTCAAATAAAGCACAAAAAATCAGATTCATGAGGCCGTGCATGAAAGTTGCCAATAAAATACATAAGATTTTAATTCAAGTTCCTGCCCAGATGTATCTTGGCATAGCTGTTTTGATTTTTGCTGCTTCTAATTCTGTCACTCGTAAAATCGTGGAAATTGGACAAGATCATGCGATCGATGGCAGAAATCCTATCTCACTGTGCAATGTTTTATTTGTGGGTAATATCTGTGCTTTGGGGTTAATGACTCTAATTTTTCATCAAGATTGGCAACCGCAGACTCTGAAAGCTCTGACTCGTAAAGATTGGATTAGTTTAACTATTACAGGTATTTTATCGGGGGCGATCGCTCCAGCGTTAATTTTTCAAGCCCTCGGACAGACAAATATTACTAATATCGTGTTAATCGGGCGTATCGAACCAATTTTAACCCTGGTGTTGGGTGTTTGGTTGTTGGGTTCGCGGGTCAATTCGTGGTCAATTGCAGGGTCTCTGATTTCCTTGGCTGGGGTGATAGTGACTGCTTTTTTAGGTACTTCAGGGCCGATGATGACGATGGCTGGATTTCAAATTGGCACCGGAGAAATTTGTGTGGCGATCGCTGCGATCATTGGTTCCTTTGCTACTGTCGTTGGTAAACTGCAATTACAATCGATTCCCTTGGGAATTTTTACGATTTATCGCAATATTCTGGGGACGGTGATTTTTTTCCTATTGGCTAATCTTCTTTACGGGCCAAACCACTTTGCCGAAGTGTTATCTCCTTTTCTGTGGCAATGGATGATAGTTTATGCGGCGGTTATTGTCGTCATGGGTCAATTATGTTGGTTGGCGGGTTTAAAAAATGCGACTTCCACGGAACTGAATTTAGCCAGTTTATTGAACCCAATTGCAGCTATAATAATGGGATATTTGATTTTAGGGGAAGCTCCTACTTTAGCTCAATATTTAGGGGGAAGTTTATTGTTAGTCGGAATGATATTGGGTTTTGTTGGCAACCTAAATCAGGCTAAAATAAATCGAGAATTAGTTAACCCCAGTTCTCGCGAGGCAATGTCAACGGCGATCGGTTTCCGGGGAGTTTAATGTTTTAAGGAGGAAGCTTTTTATGAAACGCCGCTATTTCAACTTTGCTAGTATTACCTTTGTGTCAACAATTGCGATCGGCTGCATCAAAACCGCTGGCGATCGAACTGCTATTGCGTCATCCGGTACTTCTGAAACAATGCCAACGCCTGTGGCAGCTTCCCCTCCAACTGGGCCAGCGACATCACCCACAACGGCTAAAGCGACAAAAGTTCTAACTTCTGGCACTTTTGTCGATGGCGAACACCCCACCAAAGGCACTGCCCGCATTGTTCAGAAAGGGAATCAGCGCATTCTGGAACTCGATCGAGCATTTCAAACCTCAACGTCTGGTCCTGATTTGGTCGTGATTTTACACAAATCGCCCGATGTCATTGGCTCGACAGTTCCCCCAGCCTATCCCATCAAGCAGGGTGACTATGTGTTCATCGCACCACTCAAATCATACAGCGGTGCTCAAAGCTATGTGATTCCTGCCAGCATCAACTCAGAAGATTTTGCTTCGGTGGCAATTTGGTGCCGTAAGTTCAATGCCACCTTTGGTGCTGCTAGACTTCAGAGATTGAGTTCCGCAAGGCTCTGACCGCTCTGGGGAAATAAGCCTGGGTATTGTAGTTTCCAAAACTCGATCGCAATACCCAATATTTCAAAATTACCATCCCACGGAGTTTGCTATGATTCGCCCGATCGCGCCCGATGACACAACTGCATTAATCGCCTTGGCTGAGGCCACTGGGCTGTTCGGGCCGCACGAAACCGAAGAACTCGCGCTAATGCTGGCAGACCACTTTGGCGGCGAAACCAACAGCCAAGACATCTGGATTACCGACGATGACGGCGGGCTGGTGGGTCGCGTATGTTGCGCCGGAACGAATGACCGATGGGACGCTGTAGTTGCGTCCCCTGTTCAGAAACCTGGCATCCCCGTTCAATCTCCTGAAAGCATTCGACTAAGACTCGTCCTGCGATCGCCCTTCTCCCTACAAAAAAGGCGATCGCCCTTCTCCCTACAAAAAAGGCGATGCCTCTGGCGGGCGTTGCCATCGCACTTCCTACATCCCCAAAAAGCGATCGCACTCCTGTAAATAAAAAGCGATCGCCCTTCTCCCCAAAAAAGCGATCGCACTCCCATAAAAAGCGATCGCACTCCCGTAAAAAAGGCGATCGCGCTACCGTAAATCAAAGGCAATCGCCATCTTCCGACAAAAAAAGCGATCGCACTAATTCCTGTGGTGTGTCAATTGGGATTTCGTGTGATTGTGACCGCGCGGTTGTTGTACACGATTTGACCAGTGGTGTTAAAAGGGAATCCGTGATTTGCTGCGTACCCACCAATGTCGTCCGTCACTGTCAACGTTATAGACCTGTTGCGCGATGAATCGGTTAACGCCTTGTGACAATCATGTCCCTTATCTGTACATGGCCATGCGTTCATTCTTAGGATTAAATTTCCTGTTTGATTTTTTGGATCATTTAAAATCACTCCTTCCGCGTGGGTCGTCTTTGTCGCCTCATAACTATTCTTTACGCTCCCACTCGGCTTTAATACCTCGAGTACAATTTTACCCGACATTCAACTCTCTCCTCTTTTCTTTGTCGTTGTCTTGATTGGTCTTTCTGCTTTGACTCATGGGTTGTCACAATCGCTCAACTACTTGAGTCCAACCTAAAGAGTTCGTTGAAATGCCCCAATATCAGCACTACCATCGGCAGCACGACGAGGTAAACCTCGTTGGTCAGTTTTGGGGTCTGTGGGCAGTATATTTGGGTCAGCAGCACGAATAGCTCGGCTACCAGGGAGAAGAGGTATTGTGTGGGTGGGGGCCACCGTTGTTACTCAATGAACCCAGAAGGGGGTCAATCGGGTTGTCAATTGTACCAACAATGTCTCCTTTAGTGCCAAATCCGGTACTATTCGTGCTGTTGCCAATCAGGTTGTAGCCCTTACTGGTAAATGAACCTGATACATCGGTACTCTGACCAAATTCAGTGGCTCAATTAAAGTGGGGGACGTTTCGTCAACTAGGTTCCTCACCTCTAGGGCGTAAGCCATCGGCGTCCACGCCCATTGCATCAGTAAGACAGTCACGAGCGCTTTTAAAACTCTAATCCCGTATTATTGTCCCTGTCGGGGAGACGATTTCCCGTGTCATTGTTCACCCCCCCACTATCTCCTCGGGGATCGTCATCTCCGATAACGGGGAACCTCATGCCACTTCCCGTGCGATCCTCCACAAGCATCAGCAACATGAACGCCCGCGCAAAAACTCGGACATTAGGATAAATGCCACTCACAAACATGTCGGGTAGAAAAAAACCATCAATTTCTACACTCTTGTGGAGTTCGTCTAGCACCTGCCTCACTTCTTCTCGGTGATACTGTGCATTCACCCCTGTCCTTAACCATTTAAACCATCCGTTTACTCCTCCCGATATATTGAATCGCGATTTCATCGACTGGTAAGTTGTTGAACTTTTGAGCATACGGAGCCGAAAATTAACGCGGCCAGTTAACCTCACCCATGCTCCCGCTCCTGATACTTCCGCACCGATGCCTGCGATCCTTCCTTCTGTTTCTGTTATGGACCAGCTTGCTCCTGACGTCTGGTCTGGTGGAAGGTATAACGTTGGCGACCATATCCCATATGTGAACTCGAGCGGGCTCGTCCCGATCCGATCTTCTTTGGCAACTGTCATTCAGCGACCTCCATACTGTTTCGTTTGAATTGTGGTTTTTCCTTCCCACATCTATTAGACGTTTCCCAACCCCAATTTATGAATTTTTCGAGTTACGGGCAAATTTTCTCCCCCAAAATCCACCCTCAACCCCCCAAACCCTTCCTCCACTTACCTTTCAACCTCTTCAAACTCTTCTCAAGCTCCCCACGATTCGGATACAACAACTGCTGACTCAAAGCACTTTCATAAGCCTGTATGGCTCCCAACCTATCCCCTAACCCCACCAAGGCTCTCGCTAACCAGTAATCAGCCGCAGCCGGGTTCAATGCCCTCAATTCCTGACTTCCCTCACAAGCTACTTCCCACCATCGCATTCCCATAAACAAAAAGAGATCGCTTTTTGTTGGGCTCGCTTTCTCACATTCTTTCTGCAAATGAACTGATCACCATTGATTAACAGTGCAATTAGGTAGTGGTAAACAAATAGTGATTTTTACCTTTCTTCTCCTTATACAGAGTGGGTTACACCAACTCTCATCACTACTTTTATAGGACTACCTGCAATTATTAACCACTGCGTTCGGTGGTTCTGGGTCCATTCGACAATAACTATTTATATTAAAGCTTCCTTCTAGCGCTTGCCTGAATTGAGCCAAGATGAAATTTGTGTTAGTAAGCATTAAAGCACCTGCATAAGCCCCTCCGTTGCTTCCTTGTCCGGTTCCGTATTGAACTTGCCATGTAGCATAAATCCTATTATTAATTGTTTGAGGGCGCTGTAAATCAATTCTCAACCCTTTTACATTACACGGGTTATTTAGCTCTCCCTCACTATTGTTGTATGGTTGGTTAACTCTAACTATTGTGTTATCGTTAACATTTTTTAGAGGTACCCCCATGTAAGTAGCAACTTTGATCGGTAAATATTCATTCAGAACACATTTTTTAATGGCACTATTAGATCTGTCAAATGAACCTGTCCTGTTATTAGTATAAGTTATCGCTAGTGCATCACCTTGTAGGTTCAACATCGCAATCATAACAATCATGACCACTGCCACCATCCATTTGCCGTTCTGTCTGATATACGTATTTATTTTCTCTAAATTTAGCTCTTTCATTCTTTTTCTCCTTGATTATAGTTAGGACCAGCCCTTTCAAGGTGTGGTCCTAATAGCGGGACTTGAACATTTTTTAGGACAAAATAAGCCTCAAATCCTTGCAGGGTAAGGGAAATACACCAAATACCAAAAAACGCCTGAAACCCAGATATATCAAGAAACCAGGCAAAACGATGTCAAAGCCTCTGTGCATATACCTTTGAGTTTTTTTATCGGCTAGTTTTTGTCTAAGTCCCGATAGTTTCATATGTCATTACAAAGACGTTTCCCAACCCCAATTTGTGAATTTTTCGAGTTACAGGCAAATTTTCTCCCCAAAAATCCACCCTCAACCCCCAGAACCCTTCCTCCCCTTACCTTTCAACCTCTTCAAACTCTTCTCAACTTCCCCACGAGCCGGATACAACAACTGCTGACTCAAAGCACTTTCATAAGCTTTTATCGCTCCCAACCTATCCCCCAACCCCACCAAACTTCTCCCCAGCCAGTAATCCGCCATAGTCGGATTAAACGCCCTCAATTCCTGACATCCCTCACAAGCCGCTTCCCACGATCGCTTACTAGCCCCAACATCCCCCAGCACTCGGTAACTCTCCCCCAGCCAAACCGCAGCAGGTACTGATTGCAGATAACCCCCTGCTGGTAAAATATGCCATCCTTTCTCCAACGCCTCCACCGCTTCCTGATGTTTAAGAGCCAAAGCCAACACCCTTCCATGACAAAACCAAGCATCAGCTAACTGAGGCTGTAGTTTCGTCCCTTTTTCCGAAACCAGACACCCCCTTTCAACCTCTTTAAAGCATTCCACCAACACTCGCCCCGCGATCGCCCAAACACTCCAGCGTTGAGGAAAACGCTCAAGCATTTCTTCCACTATGGAAGCAAGGGTTATGTTATTCCCCTCTCCTGTTTTGAGAGTTCCGCCGCCCCCCTTTTTTAAGGGGAAAGTTAGAGGAAGAGAGGTCATTTTCACAAGAGGCAAAATCTCACACAAAGCCCGATAAATTTCACACTCATCAGGATACAGATGATAAGCTTTTAGCATCATTTCCGCCGCCCTCTGATATTCCCCCGTCTCAAACAAGCAGCGCCCATAGTAATACCAACCATGAGGATGATTCGGGTGTCGTGCGGTAAACTCTGCTAACACCTCCAAACCTTCCTTCCAATCTCCTCGGAAAATGTGATAATATGCCAGAGATTTGTGAGCCTCAGCCCCATGAGGATACTGTCGCAGAGCAGAGGTAATCATCTTTTTCGTCTCCTTCCCCTCCTTCCCAGATACCAATCTCATCGCGCAACGCTCATTCAACTGTCGTTGAAGTACCCGGAAATCATCAGCAGCTAAGACTGTCAATTTATTCAACCGTCGCTGTGCTTCCTGAAGATTCCCCACCGCCCTTAGCGCATCATAGCTATGAATTAAGGCGACAATATCATCTGAGTTGAGTGACAAAATCATCTCAAAGGCTCCTAAAGCCCCAACAAGATTCTCTCTCCCCATCTGCAATTGTCCCAAAACCAGCCAGTAAGCTGCGTTGTCTGGTTGTAGGTTAGTCGCTGTTTCCAACGCAGTGATGGCTTTTTTACTGTCATCTCGACAAATTGCGATCGCGCCGTTGATATATTGTTCTATCCCTTCATTGTCGCATAATGGTAAGGCACTCTGATAAACTGCGATCGCCTCAGCTTCCCTACCCATTAGCTGCAAGACTTTCCCCAATTTCAACCACACATCTATTAATTGAGGTTGCCGCTGAATGATTTGGCGATACTCCTCAACCGCCCGCTCCCAGTCACCCATTACTGACAGGAGATTAGCTAATTCCAAGCGTTTCTTCCAGCCATAGGGATACTGCTCCACATACTGACTTAATGTGTTCAGCTTCTGCTCTTGTCTCGTTACCTTTTCTTCTAAGATTAGGTGAACATTCAAATCCACCCCAGAGGAGTGGGTGACTGGTACCAAGTAGGAAAAATTGTTTCCAGACATATTGCGCTTACTTGATAATTAAGAGAACAATCAAAGCGCCCCTTTTGTTGGGGGAATGGAGCTATTTTTTGGTAAATCGTGATTATTTCATCTGAGTGAAAACTTTCCACCCCGGGAGAGCCCTTTTTGTCCGGTGACTCGGAGGAATTTAACAGAGAATTGTCCAACCCTGACAAATATCTTGTCAAACGCTTTTGCAGAATTTTTCGCGCTTGTGAAATACGTTTGCGAAGGTTTTCGTAGGATAAACCTAGCTTTTGTACTATTTCAAGATAGGATTTTTCCGCAATGAAGTGTAGGATAAAAGGTTCGCTCAGTTTGGGGGGCAAATCCTCAATAGCGCGTTGGATTATCATTGCTAATTCGCGGCGTAAAGCGACAGTTTCAGGACTATGGGAGAGAGAAACCAGTCCCTCCTCCCCTTTTTCAATTATTACTTCCAAACTCTCAACCCTATCGCCCAACCTCTTATTTTCTCGATGTATATCCATACAGAGGTTATAAGTCAGTCGGGTCAACCAAGCTTTAAAGTTAGTGATGACACAAGTAGAATCTTGACTTTTCTCGAAGGCTTTGAGCATCGCTCGACTGAGTACCTCTTCGGCATTAGTCGCGTTTCCGTCCATCCACTTCAAACAGCAACGGTAAAGATAATCTCGGTGCTGGTTCCATTGTTGCCAAAAATTTGTGCTTGTATCTGACGAGCGATCCGACTGCTTTGAAATGCTAGATAATTGAGAACCTAATTTCATTTCTAATACCTAAACTCTGGCTGTAAGTTTCAAGTAATCTTGGAATTGTTCCGTCGAAGCTGCTTAGCACCTGGATCTAGCGAAATACCTTCAATATTCGTAAAACTCGCACAACTCTTTTACTCAAACCGACTTGCAACCAGTCTCGGATAAACTGTTGCGTGAAACCCAATGTAAAATCACCCAAAACCTTGGGGTTGTTTCTTTTTCTGCACTTTCCCAAAGCCATAACTATAGAACCAATTTAATATTTTGCGGGCGTTCGCTCGGCGCATTAGCATGGAATTTAATCCTAGCGGAAGTTTAACTTTAGTCGAAAAATTTTCCCCGTGTCAATCTGGCCGCAAAAACCAAAAGTTCGGTAGTTGGGTCAGTGCGACTCGATTTAGCCGCTTTTACGGTATTGAAATACTTGTATAATAGTATAAATAAATTTTACATTTGTCAAGTTAAAATTTGAATACGAACATCATATGTAAGCTGTCAAACATCTAAACTGCATTAACAATACTCCGGACAGTTTTTTGAGCAGCGACCCAAAGCCTCATTCTACCGTTAATATTTCACAGAGCCTGGAACCCAGAACCCCCATTCTACCGTTGGTCATTGAAAACTGTCCGGACTATTGCATCAACTAACCTTCCGACAGCATTGCTCCCATGTGCGGACAGGCGTTGGGCAAGGCATGGATGCTTTCGGCAGCAAGCATCTTTCCACATCACATAGTCCTTGCCATACAAGGAAATTTTGCGAGGTTTGTTTGCTGTCAGCATTGACTTATAGCCTTTCTCAAAAAGATGAGGTATGACAGACAGCTTATATAACCTCCCAGACAAAGAGGGCTCGCATCCCAACAACGTCCGCGAATATGAGAGCTAGATCCGCTATATGTGCCAACAACCAAGGCGCACCGGGAGGCATAATTACCTGTGGCGCGACTAATTATGGCAGATAATTATAGAGTGTTTAATTTGATACTTGATGCTGCGGAAGTCGATCGGCTAAACACTGTTTTTGAGAAATACAGGGATTTAGATAAGTCGATCGGGCAATGCGACGATGAATAGCACCAGTGAGTGGGTTGCGAAAATTAATTGATATGACGAGGCAGAAACACATAAAAGGTATATCATAACCTTAAACCGGATCATTTCTTCCCCAAGGATATGTTCTACTGCTCGAATCCAAGGTGCTCTAATCCTTTCAATCCCGACAAATCTAAATTTTGTCAAAGTTGCGGCCAGGCCGACCTCACGCCTCTATTCAGGAACCGCTACCGCGTGATTCGACTGTTGGGGGAGGGGGGATTTGGCAGAACTTATGAAGCGGTAGATATCGATCGCATGGACGATCCCTGCGTGATCAAGCAGTTTATGCCCCAAGTTCAGGGAACATCAGCACTTGAAAAGGCTACAGAACTGTTTAAGCAAGAAGCGAAACGACTTTACGAACTCGGCGAACATCCCCAAATTCCTCGATTAATTGCTTATTTTGAACAAGACAAGCGACTTTATTTAGTACAAGAATTGATTGAGGGGCAAAATTTACTGGCTGAATTAACTCAGCAGGGAGTTTTTAGCGAAGAAAAAATTTGGCAGTTGCTGGCAGATATTTTGCCGATTCTGAAATTTGTGCACGATCGCAATGTCATTCACCGAGACATCAAACTTGAGAATATCATCCGCCGCCGCACCTCCCCCAATCCATCTCTAAATGCGGCAAATTTTAGCAATTCCGCTTTTCGCAGGGGAGCACGGCGAGAGTTAGTTTTAATTGATTTCGGCGTTTCAAAACAAGTGACTGGCTCGCTGATGAGCCAAGTAGGTACGACGGTAGGAACCCCCGGATATTCGCCGGTGGAACAAATGCGAGGTCAAGTTTTCCCCGGAAGCGATTTGTACAGTTTGGGGATAACTTGCCTGAGGCTGCTAACTCAATGTTTGCCAAAAGCTGACGGTTCCGATGACCTTTACGATCCGATAAATGGCGGCTGGATTTGGAGAGAAAGGTTGCCCGCAGGTACAAAAATCAGCAGCGAGTTGGCGACAATTTTAGATAAATTAATTCAAGATTATCTCAAAAATAGATATCAATCTGCTGATGAAGTTATTAAAGCTTTAAATCTCTATTCTTTACCTCCGCAACCCCATTTTGTCAAGGCGGGACAACTTGCTTTAAATTCTTCTCAGACCAAGGCAGCCCTACCTCCCCTCAATGCTTATCTAACCGAGGGAGGAAAACTTGCTATCAATACCCCGCTCAATCACAGCCCGCAAGTCAATAGCAATATCTCTGTGAATTCAAGGGTAAAATCTCACACAAATCCGCCTCACAACCAGGGAACACCAAAGATTTCTGCTGTCAAAAGCAGTTTTGAATTTCAGGTGGTGACAGTAGACAATCGCGGGCAGAAAACTGATGTTAAAAGTGGCAAAACACATTTTTTTGAAGAACATCTCGGCCGCAGTACAGTCATGGAAATGGTATCTGTTCCTGGCGGTACTTTTCTGATGGGTACCCCAAAAGATCGGGGTGACAGCGACGAAAAACCGCAGCACTCAGTAACTTTAGCACCTTTTTATATTGGCAAATTTCCAGTCACTCAGGCACAGTGGGCAGCGGTTGCAGCGCTACCGGAAATAAAAATATATCTCAATCCCGATGCTGCCCGTTTTAAAGGTGTAAATCGACCGATAGAAAATATATCTTGGTATGAAGCGATGGAGTTTTGTGCTAGACTTTCTCGCAAAACTGGTAAGCATTATCGCTTGCCTAGCGAGGCCCAATGGGAATATGCTTGTCGGGGGGAAACTTCGGGGCCGTTTCACTTTGGGGAAACGATTACTAGCGAGTTAGCAAATTACAACGGAAATTCTAATTACGCTGACGCGCCGAAGGGAGTTTATCGCTTTCAAACTACAGATGTTGGTAGTTTTAAACCCAATGCTTTCGGATTGTATGATTTGCACGGAAATGTGTGGGAATGGTGCGCGGATGCTTGGCACAATAATTACAACGGTGCGCCTGTTGATGGCAGTGTTTGGGAGTCGGGCGGCGACTTTTCGCTGAGGTTGTTGCGGGGGGGTTCTTGGAACGATCATCCTCCGAATTGTCGCAGCGCGTGCCGCCTCAGATATCAGCCTGATTGTAAGGCTAGTATTGTGGGTTTTCGAGTGGTTGTTCCTGTGGTTTGATTTGTAGTCAGTTGTTAGTTGTTATATCAATTTTTTATCAGGCTGCTCCCGAATCTGATCCCCCTAACCCCCCCTTAATAAGCAGGGCGGTTTTATTCTCGTCAGACAAATTAGGTACGTAGTTGCGCTTCAGCGCTCTTTATAATATTAGGTTCTTCCTTACTTGGTATGTTAAACTAACAGTTAAAATGCCCCGTCAAGCAAACATCTATTCATCTATTGGGAGCATCCCGGTTTTGAAAAAGCCTCAAATAGCCAAGAGATCGTGTAGTCCAGCACAACGAAGTTTTAGCATCTTGTTATGACATTTTTTTTCAACCATTGAGCTCCGGAGATTTTCAACCTTCTATCTATTTGTTTGACAGCCGATTCCACCGCTCCCGAGCCAATGGAACAGATCTTGTCTGATGATAATTGCTCATAATTAACCATTGGAGAGCGATGCTTTTCTAGATACTTACAAAAGTTTTTGGCGGTTTTTATGCGACAATTTTTAAATAAATTTAGGGTAGGTTCTACCCTTCCGGCACACAAAAATTCCTTGGCTTTGGCTAAAGATTTTAATGACCCTCCCACTTTATATAAATTTTCCATTAAATGATACCAGTCTAAAATTTCACGTCGGGTTTTACCAGGATTTAACTCAATACGGTTTACTTAAGGTCGAACAAGTAGTATACTAGGTATGAGGTACAAAAAAGTAAATCAAGTATAATGCCGTACAAAAAATTATTATTATAATCTCCCAAACTCAAAAGTAGCGAGATATTCAAAGCAATAGAGATAGCGATTCCATCAACAGAAATAGAAAAGGCTATCCTAAAAACAAAATCAAGAGAAAAACGGCATCGTGCTCTACCATCACAACTGGTAGTATAGACCTCTTGCGAAAGTCTCAGGCGAGCGCTAATTTGTCTTCAAAGAAAGTTCATAATTATAAATGCCAGCAATCAAATTAAATCTCAATCCGAAGCGTCTTCTTCGATTTCGATATCTCGACGA